>DATLVT010000420.1:0-18840 GCA_035577105.1 Polyangia bacterium | reverse complement strand
GCGTCGGCATTGGCCATGGCCGCCGCGGTTCCCGTCGCCTGCGGCGCCTCGGTCACAGAGGGAGGCGAGCTGGGGGTGGTCGCCAGCGGAACGACGGTGGCACGCGGCCGGGCCACGCCGCGCGGGGGCGCGCTTCGCTGTGTCGCCTTCGACGGCAGCTCTTCCACCACGATGGTGTCGCGCCGGTGCCAGACGTATCCGGCTGCCGACGCCATGACCGCGCCGGCCAGCAACGCGACGGCCAGCGCCGCCGCAGCGGGCATCCGTCGCCACACCGTGGGGCTGCGCTCGGCGCGGTTCAGATCGCGCGTCTTCTTGATGGCGCGGGCGATCAACGCATGATCGCCGGCGTCCAGACGCACGTGTCGATACAGGGCCGGCGCCAGCGACAGCTCGAATCGGCAGGCCGCGCACCCATCCAGGTGGGCGCGCAGCAGGCGCTCGTCGCCGCCGTCCAGGGTCTGGCGTTTCGCGCGATCAAGGAGGTCTTCGGGGTGAATTTGTGTGTCGTTCATCGTAGGGGCTCCAGAAAATCGCGCAATTCAGGATCAGTTTCGATCGATCGGCGCAGTGATTCCTTGGCCAGGCGCAATCGACTGCGCACGGTGTTCGCCGGAACGCCGGTGTTGTGGGCGATCTCGTCGATGGAGAGCCCGACCACCGCCCGCAAGCCCAGCGCCTCGGCTTGTGGCTTCGGGATGGTGGTCAGAAGGTCGGCGACCAGGGCCCGCTTGCGCTCGACCTCTACATCATTCGCTGGCGAGTCGCCGGCGGCCATCAGCGGCTCGTGCAGGCGGGCGAAGGTGTCGATCCAGCGGGCGATGTCTCGCTGTCGGCGCTTGGCGGCCAGGGCGTGCCGAAAGGCAATGGTCAGCGCGAACGTGGAGACGCTGCTTTCGAAGCGAAACTGCGTGAGGGCGCGAATGAACGCCAGGAGGCAGTCCTGCACCAGATCGTCAAGGTCGGCGTGCTTGGCGCCCAGCACAGAACGAATCACCCGCAGCATGTCGGGCCCCAGCGACCGCAGCAGTCGTTCCAGGGCGTCCGCGTCGCCGGCCGCCGCGGCGCGTCCCAGTTCGGCCAGCAGGTCGTGGCGGCTGGGCGCTGCCTCGCTGGGCGCGTCAGCGGGTGGCGCCGACGAGAGATGAGGCTTGGCGGTCATGCGGTCAACGACATCCTTGTTGATCAAGTAAGGACGGGGAGGTCCGGCGAGTCACCGCTGGTCAACAAAAACGACCGGCCGTGGTCGACGCGATGGCGCAAGCGGAAGCCAGAGGTCAGTACCACCAGAGACCACTGCCACATCGGGGCATACATCGGCAGCGTGCGTCGAAACCTGAGCGGCGCTGCGCTGCCGCGGCGGGGACGCGACGGTGGCCGGCGTCGACGACCGAGAAACAGTGACTCGTTCGCGCCGGTCGCCGTTACTACATCAATGACAGTCCGAAATGCCTCGCGATGGGAGTTGCCGTGTCGCGTGAAGGTGACCGTCGTACAACGTCATTCCTGCCCGCTGCTGGCTCGCCAGCCACCGAAGCATTCCGATATCAGGTGGTCGTCGTCGCCGGTCCTGGAATGGGCGCCAGCCGCATCATCGACGGCCGCAGCCTGCGCATCGGCAGCGCCGCCACCAATGATCTGTCGCTGACGCATCCAGCGGTGTCGCGCTTTCATTGCGCGATCGATCGGACGCCGCGCGGTCTCTTCTTGCGCGACCTGGGCAGCACCAACGGCACGCAAGTGGGCGGCTTCCTGGTTCAAAGCGCCTATTTGATGACGGAGGTTCCCATTCAGATCGGTGCCAGCACGCTGCGGGTGGTAGCCGCTGCTGGCGTATCGTCGTCGCCCTCGCCCTCGCATTCGCCGTCGCCGTCGCCGTCGCCGGCGCTGGCGATCGAACGGCACGACTACGACGCGCGTTTGCTGGGCTCCAGCCCGGTGATCCAGCAGTTGCTGGCGCAGCTGGCAGCGGCCGCGCAAACCACGCGACCGATCTTTCTCAACGGCGAGACCGGCACGGGAAAGACGTTGCTGGCCGAGTTGACGCACGACATGAGCCCGCGACGGCACCACCCCTTCATTCGCGTGGACTGCGCGGCGCTGCCGCTGGAAAGCCTGGAAGGCGTGCTGCTGGGGGTCGAACCCGGACACCCGGCCCTGCCGGCCGGGCAACCGGGCGCCTTCGAAGCTGTCCGCGACGGCACGATCTTCCTCGACGAGGTGGCGGCCTTGCCGCCGATGGTCCAGCGCCGGCTGGCCCGGGTGCTGGAGGATCGTACCGTCACCCGGATCGGCGGCAGCACGTCTGTGGCCGTCAATCCGCTGATCATCGCCGCGTCAAACCGCGACCTGGCCAGGGCGGTCAGCGGCGGTGGATTCCGCGCCGATCTGTTTCGGCACTTGACCCAGCGGCGGGTGCGCGTGCCGCCGCTGCGCGAGCGCCTGAATGATATTCCCTCGTTATTGAATCAATACGCCCGCCGGATCGATCCCCAGATCAGCCCACGGTTCCTGCGGGAGCTGACCACGCGCCTGTCGGCGCAGAAGCACTGGCCGGGTAACATCCGACAGCTGCGCAATGTCGTGGAAAAGTCGGTGTGCGCGCGGACGGTCACCATCAGCGTGGGCCCGGCCGTCGACGATGACGACGTGTTCACGGTCGCCGACGTTCACCAGCGTGTCCGCGGCGGAACCTCGTTTCATGACGCGAAAGAGCAAGCGCTGCTGCAATGGGAGCGCGAGTACCTGTTCTCGTTGATCAGGCACGCCGCGGGCAGCGTGACGCGGGCGGCGCGCGTCGCCCAGATGGATCCGACGCACCTGCAAGATCTCTTGCGTCGTCACCGGATAGCCAGCTGACGTTTTTCGTGACTCGTTTGTAGGGCACGTCCTTACTGAAACGGTTAGAGAGCCAGAAAGACCTTCTTGGCCCTTCAGAGTGGGTGGACAAAGCGCAGATCTCGCGCGACGCCTCTCTGGGACGTAAACCCAACTGACGGAGTGAACCATGCGTAAAGTGATCAGCGGTCTGGGACTATTGTCCATCGCGCTTGGCATCGGTTGCGGGCAGGACCTGCCGAGCAATGACAACAACACCACGTCAGGCGCGCTGTCGGCCGTGCAGGGATGCATCGCCGACAGCCGGACCTGCAATGCGGCCGGAAACGCGCCCACCGCCGGCCCGACCTGCGCGGACAAGCTGCGCAGTTGCTTGCACGATCGGTTCGGACAGGGGATGAACGGCGGCAACGGCAACGCGCCGCCTGCCTTCGACGCCGGCGTCTTGCCGCCCGGGTCGATTCCGACGGCCGACGGCGGCCTTCCGCCGACCGGCACCGGCCTGCCGACTGGGACGGGCCTTCCCCCTATCGGAACGGGTGTTCCGCCGACGGGTACGGGCCTGCCGCCGACGGGTACGGGCCTGCCGCCGGGCCTTCCCGGCCAGGACGCTGGCGTCGGCCAAAATCTCCCTGGTGCCATCCAGGCCTGCATCGCCACCTTGAAGGACTGTCTGTCGATGCCGATGGGCGCGCCGATCGAATGTGCGATGGCCGCTCGCGACTGCATCGTCGCCGCCATCAAATAGATCTCCAACTGACCGTCCGTTGGCCAAAGGCGCGATCGTCGCGGTTCGTCGATGATCGCGTCTTTGGCGGGAGGTTCACCGTGGAAGTCGAAAACGAGCTCCAGACTTTTGTGGCCGACGCATCTCCGGAGACGCCGGCAGAGAGGAACGCGTTTCAACTGTCCGTGGTGGGTGGCCCCAGCGTCGGCGCGGTGCACATCATCGACCTGCGGGACTGTCGAATCGGCAAGGCCCAAACGAACGATGTGCGGCTGGCAGATCCGTCGGCCTCTCGCTTTCATTGTGTGATCGAGTGGACACCGCGCGGCCTGCTGTTGCGCGACCTCGGCAGCACCAACGGGACCCAGGTCGGCGGGTGCTTCGTGCAGAGCGCCTATCTGGCGCCGATGGTACCCATTCAGATCGGGGCCAGCACCTTGCGCCTGACGTCGCTGGACCGACCCCTGGGAAGCGCCGGCGCCACACCGGCGGCGTACGACCGGGGAATACTGGGGTCCAGCCAGGCCATCCAGAAGGTGATGGCGCTGTTGCCGCGGATTGCCCGGGCGGGCTTCATCGTGCTTCTGGAAGGCGAGACCGGCACCGGCAAGACCTTGCTGGCGGAGATGATCCACCAGGCCGGTCCCAGGGCGTCCGCCCCCTTCGTCAGCGTCGACTGCGGCTCGATCCCGCCCAACCTGATCGAAAGCGAGCTGTTCGGTCACGAGCGCGGCGCATTCACGGGTGCGGCGGAACGGCGCGTGGGCGCCTTCGAGGCGGCCAGCGGCGGCACGGTGTTCCTGGACGAGATCGGCGAGCTGCCGCTGGCACTGCAGCCCAAGCTGCTGCGCGTCCTGGAGGAACGAATCATCAAGCGGGTCGGCGGGCAGAGAGCCATCAGCGTCGACATGAAGATCATCGCCGCCACCAATCGCGACCTGCAGAAGGAGGTGGCGTCGGGACAGTTTCGCGCCGATCTCTATTATCGCCTCGATTCTCTGCGTGTTCGCTTGCCGCCGTTGCGCGAGCGCCGCGAAGACATTCCTGGGCTGATCGAAAAATTCGCCCGGCGCGTGCAATCCGACGTCAACCCGAACTTCGTGCAGAAGTTGATCCTGACGCTGGCGCGGCGACCGGATTGGCCGGGCAACGTTCGCGAGCTGCGCAACGCCGTCGAGAAGGCCATCCTCCTGGGCGACGTGACGCCCGGGCTGGTGATCGAAGAGACGGAGCGCGTGCGCGGGTTTCCCGTCGACAACGGTGGGCAGTTCCAGGCCGGGACGTCGTTTCACAGCGCCAAGGAGCGCGCGGTGGCCGCCTGGGAGCGTGAGTTTTTGCAGTCGCTGCTTTCGCACAGCGCCGGCAACCTGTCGCACGCCGCGCGCGTGGCGCAGATGGATCGCACTCATCTGCGCGAGCTGCTTCGGCGCCACCGCCTCCTCGCCTGAGCGGGGCGCGCCGCCTGAATGCAGCGTGGGCCGTCGACGGCGAACGCTGACCGCCGTGCGTGGTGAACGCAGCGGCGTCGACGTCGCGATGGTCGAGCCACGAGGTGACGTCGTCGCGCCGTCAAAAAGATCTGTTGGCGTGTCGGTGTCGAAACGACGGTGGCGTCAGCGGGATTGAACAGTGGCAGAGACGGGTCGTCTTTGTGCTCGTGTTTCCCGCGCGGAGGTGTTTCATGTCGTCATCGCTCGCTCATCGTCACTCGTCGTCAGTCGGTCGCGCCGGTCGTCGTCTGAGCATCGGGGTTGGCATCCTGGCGTTGGCCGGCGCGTCCTGCATCAGCACCGGCAGACAGATCGCGCCCGATTCATCGCCGAACGGCGGCGCTTCATCGAACAGCGGGTCGTTGGGGCAGAGCACCGGAACCGGTAGCGGCACCGCCGGCGGAGCGACCAGCGCGGGTGGAGCAGTCCCTGGGTCCACGGCCGCCGGCGCGCCCACCGTCGGTGCGGGCGCCACCACCACCGCCACCGCGACCACCACCGACATGCCGCCGGAGATCGCCGTCATCTTGCAATCGCGGTGCGCGGCGTGCCACACCTACGGGCAGGCGGATCTGGGCGGGTGGGGGTCGGTGATGGATCTGTCGCGGATGGTCGACGCGGAGATCGTGACCCCGGGCAATCCCGCCACCTCGCGCATGATCGATCGCGTGTCGGTCAGGGGCGACATGCCGCCGCGAGGCGATCGTGTGCCCACCGCCGAGGTGGACCAGCTGCGCGCCTGGATCACCAGCCTGCGCCGACCGGTGCTGACCAACCGCAGTGATGAAGACATCCTGGACGCGATCGCCGGCGACGTCCTGGGCCAGCGGGCGCTGGACACCGACTTTCGCTATTTCAGCCTGGCCCACTTTGTCGATATGGGACGACCGGCGTCCGAGGTCGCCACGGCGAAGAACGTCCTCAGCTTTCTGGTGAACTCGCTGTCTCGACGGGGAACGATCGTCCCCATGGTGGCCGTCGACAACCAGCAATCGATCTTTCGCGTGCGGCTGTCGGACCTGGGTTGGAGCGCCGCCTTGTGGGATCAGTTGACCAGCTTCTATCCCTACTGTCTGGCCTCGGATCTGGCCGCCCATCAGTCGCTGTACGCCCAGCTGGGAACCGAAGCGCCGGTGGTGCGGGCCGACTGGCTGTGGGACACCGCTTCGCGGGCGCCGCTTTACGACCTGCTGGTCAATCTGCCCAGCAGCGTCAACGACCTGGCGAGGACGCTGGGCGTGAACATCTCGGATGACATCAATCACCCGGGGATCGCCGAGCCGAACAACCTGGTGCGCTTTGCGGTGGCCCGCTCCGGGGTGGCCCTGCACAACCGGATGGCCGAGCGTCACCTGGGCACGGCCGGTCAGTACCTGTGGATCAGCTACGACTTCAAGACCGACAGCGGCCGCCAGGACGTATTCGCCAATCCGCTGGGGCCGGCGCTGGTCGACAAGCAGAACTTCGTCCACACGTTTCAGAACGACGCCGGCGAGGTGATCTTCACCATGCCGAACGGCATGCAGGGATATATGTTGGTCAACGCGCAAGGGAACAAGATCGCCGTCGCCGATACGGCCATCGTGCGGGACATTCGCCGGCCGGGCGCCGTCGTCGAGAACGGGATCTCCTGTTTTGGCTGCCACGGCAACGGCGGCATGATTCGCCCCCGACGCACCGACGAGATGCGGTCGTACATCGGGATGCACGTGGGCGACTTCCTGAACCGCGAGTTCAACGAGATCACCTTCCTGTATCCGCCGATGTTTCAGCCTGATTACTTCAACGCGGACGCGGCCCGCTATCGCGGCACGGTCCAGTCCCTGGACGGCGGCGGTCCGCCGGCCAACGCCAGCGAGTACGGCGACTTTGTCACCTTGGTCGGGCAGTACGAATCCAACCTGGGATTTCGCGGCGCTGCCGCCGAGTTCAACCAGGAGCCGACCTCGTTCGAGGCCAGCGTGGCGGCGAACGATCCCAACAACCGCACGTTTGCGCGGTCGCCGTCGGATCCGCTGGTGTCGCGCACCGACATGGTCTGCGCCTGGCGCGCGCTGGCGCCGAAGATCCGCGCCCAGCGCTTCTGCAACAAGACGTTCAACGCCGGCGCCGTCGTGGGGCTGTGCCGATGAGCGGGCGGGGGGGCATGGGACTGGCGGCGCTGCTGGTGCTGGCCGGCTGCGAAGGGCACCTGGACTTCGATCCGAACGCCACCGGCAGCGGGGTGCAGAAATCGCCGTCAAACGCAGTCGCAGGCGGCACCGGGGGAGCCTGGGGCGCGACCGACCGGCCGGCGACCGGCTCCGGGGGCGCCTGGGCGGCGGGGATGGACGCCACCGCGCCGCCCGGGGCGACCGGCTGGGACGCGGGGATCGCCGACACGAATCCGACCGTCGAGCAAGATGCGGGGAGCGGCGCCTACGGCGACGCGACGGCGATGGAGGGCGGTCCGGCTGTCGCCATGGCGGTGACCTGTCCGGCCGGTTTCAACGTGCTCACGGCGGTGTTCGCCAGCAAGTGCGGCGGCTGTCATGGCGGCTCGGCGCCGACCAAGAATCTTGATCTCGTCTCGGCCGGACTGGGGGCGCGCCTGGTCAACAAGACCTCGACCTGCAAGAGCGAGCCGTTGCTCGCCAAGACCCTGACCGGCAACAAGGCAACCGGGCTGCTGTTTCAGAAACTGGCCGGTGACGTCACCGGCTGTGGCGTGCGCATGCCCGCCGGTGCGCCCGCCCTGTCGGACGTGGAGATGGCGTGTGTCAGCGACTGGGCGGTGGCGGCCGTCAACAAAGCCAACGGCGTGACGTCGCCATGACGGCGGGTGGGTGTCGAGTGACGGCGCGCCGCCGGCGCGCGGCCTGGGTGGTGGCGATGGTGGCGGCGATGACCGCGCCGTCGCTGATGGCCGGCGCCCAGACCACGCCCCTGGATCGGCGGGTGGCCATCGCGAACTTCGACGGTCCGCAAGGCGACCTCCTGCAAGGCGCCGTCGAGGCCGCGCTGCTGCGCCGGTATTATCTGGTGCCGGGCACGGTGGTCGACGATGCCTTGCGCCGTTCCAGTGGCCCGCGGAACAGCGATCAGACCTTCGCCGAGGCCGGAAGGCGTCTGAATGTTGCGGCGTTCGTGTCGGCGAAGGTCAGGCATCGCGGCAAATGGTGGGTGGAGATGGTGGTGCGCAACGGCGACACCGGCGAGGAGGCGGCGCGCTTTGCGCTGACCGAGCGGCGGCTGGCCGTGCTGGCCAGGGCGCTGGCGCGATCGGCGCCGGGGCGGCTGGAGGTGATGCTGGCCAGCGACGCCCGCGTCTCCGCCGTCGACGAGCCGCCGACGTTGCGAACGACACCGCGGCCGGCGATGCCGAGGCGGGCGGAGCCAGCAACGGCTCCGCCTGACGTCACCGCTACCACCGCTACCACCGACGACGACGACGACGATCGAACCGCTGCTTCGAACAAGCCGGTGGCTCCCGTCGATACCCCGGCCCGTCAGGAGCGTCCGGGCGAGCGCGCGCCTGACTGGGAGATCGGCATCGGCGGGCGAATCTTCAGTCGCAGCATGTCGTTCAGCGACAACGTCAGCCGCGTCCCGAACTATCGGCTGAACCAGGCATCGGCGGCCATCGCCGAGGCAGCGATCTATCCGTTGCGGGTGTGGGGCGGCGGGCGTTTCGGTGCCTGGCGATCACTGGGCCTGGGCGGCAACGTCACCTATGCGCCCGGCGTCAGCACCGTGGCTGACGACGGCATCAGCCGGGCGCCGACCGCGGTCCACGGGTACGGGATCGATCTGCGCTATCGCGTCTGGCTGGGGTCGGTGCTGCTGGTGCCGCGGGCCGGCTGGTCGGTCGACACGTTCTCGACCGACTTTGCCGCCCCGGTGCCCGACGTCAGCTATCACGCCGTTCGCATCGGCGGCGCGGTCCAGACGCCCATCACCCGCCATGCCACGCTGGGGGCCTCGATGGACTATCTCGACGTCCTGTCGGTGGGGCGCCTGGGTGATGGTGATCGGTTTCCCCGCGCCACCGCCAGCGGGATCGACGTCGCCCTGCGGGCCGGCTACGAAGTGACGGACGGCCTGGAGCTCTGGGGCACCGTGGGCGTGCGTCGTTACGGCTTCGACATGAAAGCCCAGCCTGGCGATCGCTTGATCGTCGGTGGCGCCATAGACGAATACGCGTCGGTGGCGATGGGCCTCACGTATCGTCCGCGGACGACGCCTGAGGGCAGCAGCCCTCACACAGCGCGATAAGATGCGTGAAACCGTGTCGGAGTCGACGATCGCCGTCGGCATGCTGGTTGCTGATAACAACCGATATGCACGTTCATCAATCATCCGAGATGGAGACGTTCTATCGAACGTATCGTCCCAAGGTATTTCAGTATGCCATGCGGTTGGTGGCCTCCCCCAGCGAGGCCGACGATCTGGTGCAGGAGGTCTTTCTGTTGCTGCAGACCCGGCAGTCGGAATGGCGGGGCATCGCCAACGTCAACGCCTGGCTGGCCAAGGTGACCCTCAACGTCGCCCGTCATCAGTGGCGGGCGCGCAAGCGGGCCGCCCGGCGAGACACGGCCTGGGGCAGCGACGCGGTTCCCACCCGGGTGCCGACGCCTCTGGAACGCCTGGAAGCCAAGCGCGGCCTGCGACAGCTGGAAAAGGCCATTGAATCGTTGCGGCCGCTGTATCGGTCGGTCTACTGGCTAACCGAAGTCAACGAGCTGCCTGCCGCCGAGGTCGCTGTGCTGGTCGGCGTCCCGCCCCAGACCGTTCGCGTGCAACGCCTCCGTGCCCGCCGCCAGGTCTGCCAGCACTACCAGGCCGCGGTCGGAGCGTGATGGCCCCTCTCGTCAGCTCGTCGCCGATGTTGCTCGCTCCGTCCGCCGACTACTCGACCTCGACCCAGTCGACGTCGATGCCGGCCGTGGTCTGGGCGGGGACGAAGTTCACGGTGTTGCTGCCGGCGCTGAAGCCCCCGACGGTGATGAGGTAAGAACCCACGGTGTCCGAGGCGCCGGTCGGCGGGAAGTTATAATAGATTCCGTTCAACCCGACCCCCACCTTTATGGAATGCGCCTTGGTGTCGCCGTTGGTGTAGTAAACGATGAAGGTGCGCGTACCGGCGTTGGCGGAGAAGACCTTGGGGATCTGCAGCGCGGTGAACCCGGACAGACGCTTGCCGTTGGAGCAGTTGGCGCAGCTGAGGACCTTGCCGCCGACGAAGGTGCCCGTCTCGCCCTGAAATGTCTGGCCGCGCCAGACGGTGATCGGCGTGGTGAAGGTGGTCCCGTTGGCCGCGCAGGAGTCAGCACCGTCCGCTTTCGAAGCCGCGCACGGTGTGCAAAGACCGCTGGGGTTGGTGGCGCTGTCCACGAACGGATTGGTGTACGGCGCATCGACCTGGTTCGCCCCCAGGCGTCCGGGGACCACGTCCTTGTTGAAGCCCGGTCCATTGCAATAGAACGCGTCGATTGTGCCGGCGCTGTTCGGGGTGAAGATGTTGCCGAAGAAGGTGCCTTCGCGGTTCGGGTACTGCGCGCTCTGTCCCCAGCCAATCGCCGTCGCCGGCGAGTCCAGCCACAGCGGGATGTGCACGCCCGCGGTGTTGATGTGGGCCATCATGCACGCCGAGACCGATTGCTGGCAGAGCGTGTCGCACGCGCCGGTCTCCCATCCGGGAGCGAGACCGATTGCTCCCTGATAGGTGTACCAGTTGTTGTCTTGGTCCTGCTTCGTGATCTTGTGGCCTGCCGGCAGCGCACAACGAACCAGATAAGAGACGGTCGCGCGGCCGTCCGCCGTCGACATCAAGCCGTTGTACGAGTTGAGGCCGTTGTAGCTGTTCAGCCCGTTGTACGAGTTGAGGCCGTTGTGCGAATTGAGGCCGTTGTAGCTGTTCAGACCGTTGATATCGACCAGCCCATTCATCGTCGCCGTGGCGGCGCCTTCTGCATCGCCGACGCCGTTATCGGTCAAATCGGCTCCATTGCAGCCCATCACCACCAGACCCATCCCCAAGCACCATTTGACTGCACCGTTCGCCATGACGTCCGGTATTGCATGTAATATGCCTTACCTGAATATTGTATCGTAATATTATAACTCATTGATATTAGGTGTTTTCAGTTTGCGTCGACCGGTTCCCTGTTGCTGGTCGTGCAACAGCCGTCGTTGCCCATACAACAGATGGGCCGCATCAGGGACGACGCACCGTTTGCGTGGGCAGCGCGCCGCGACGGCGCGCGCAGTTCACGAAGACATCGGGCCGTTGGCTGGACCAGCCAGCGGGCGACCGCAGCGGAATGGGTCCCAGGAAGCTTCGCGCTCTGGACGCTCACCCCACGCCGCTGGCGACCATCGCCAGCGCGTGATTGAGCAGTCGGTAGCCCGCCCGCACGATCCGCGACGCCAGCATCGGGAGACGGCGCGCCGCCAGCGATGGCCGGCGCTGTTCCGGCTCGAGATCCTGGGCGTCTTCGATCCGCCTCACGATGCCAATGACGTCTTCGGCGGTGACCAGCGGATCAGATTTGCTGCTGGCGTCGCCGCAAAACTCCAGCGCTGCGTCTCCATCCTTCGTCTGGCGCCAACCCACGAAGCGGTGCGCGTACAGCTCGGCGCCCCTGGTGAACAGAGCGATGTCGCGCGGTTTGAGATCGCCGGCGGACACCGCACTGACGACGATGAAGTTCCCCGAGATGATGGTGGGCGACATGCTGGCGCCGCGGGTCGGCAACCGCACTGGCCAGCCCTCACGCAAGAGAGACATCAGGAGACGGCTATGATCTCGATCGAACGGCGGCGACACTCATGCGGCATCGGCACCTTCAGCCGAAACTTTCGCCTGGCCACCGACAGAACCACTAGCTGCCAGATGTGGAGCAAGTCGTACAATCGGTTGGCGAGCCCGGTCCAACTGATCCCGTCGTCTTGCAGAATCCCAGCACCGCTTCTTGAGGGCGCAAAGGGACCTGCGTGACCTCCGGCTTGATGTAGGGCTCCTTGGTTGCGGGTACTGGATTCGGTGCATCTTCGGTCGTCATCGTCGTCAATTCTCCCTATCGGCAAGTGCCGCATCCGCCAGCGTCCGAGGGTACCAGCGGCAAATTTGGAAGACGCCGTTGCCCGCTCGGCCGCCCTTTTTCGCCAGGCGGCGCTGAAATCATCGTCTGGTAGCCGCCTGCCACCAGGTGCGCCACATTGGCCAGCAGCGCCTCGTGGTGCTTGCCCCCCGCGCAGTATTCACAGTCCCCGTGCTCGGGAATGGAGAGGCCGACCACGTGTGCGCGCAGGTGCGCCGTTTCACAGAGAAAGTCGACCGGCTCTTCCGGATCGCCGTTGGCCAGCTCCCCGTTGGCCGGGCACATGCCGCACATCGCCCGCAGGTGACAGCGGGTGCACTTTGTCGTGCGCGTGGCGGGACGATGCCGGACCTGCCACAAGAAAGACTGCCAGCCATCGTGAAACGATCCTTTGCGCAGGTCGAATTGATCTCGTTTGGAGATCACGCACAGGCTGAGCAAGCCATACGGATCGATGGCGAACGAACCCATGCCGCCGCCGCAACTGTAAAGCTTTTCGGGCTGGATCGGCGCCACATGAAACGTTCGCGCGAACTCGATCCATTCGTCGACTCGGCGGCGGTCCGCCAGATCGAAGGCCACGGCCTCGCTGGGCGACAGGCGAACATCCACGGGGCCCTGGTCATTGTCGATGCGGGGATGAATCTGCGCGTCGAACTTGAAGGCAGTGCCGAGGTCGGTCTGACTGTACTCCTGCATGGCCAGCACCTCGTGCCGGTTGATGGAGGTGGCCATGGTCTTCAGTTTCACCGGCAACCCGGCATCCAGCATCAGTTGAACGCCCCGGCGCGCGCGCGCGAACGATCCCGGCAGCCTGGTCAGCTCCTCGTAGACCTCGCGCGTGTGCCCGTACAGCGTCACCTCGATGGAAAACGGTGGTTGCTCGACCAGCGCGGCGACCAACGCCGG
Source organism: Polyangia bacterium (assembly GCA_035577105.1). Taxonomy (GTDB): domain Bacteria; phylum Myxococcota_A; class Polyangia; order Fen-1088; family Fen-1088; genus DATKEU01. Next base: position 5,794 of record DATLVT010000420.1, on the reverse strand, counting down.
GGTCACCATGATGGCGTTGGTGAACAGTGTGACCAGCAAGCCGCATCCGCGCGCATGGCGGTAGATGTCCAGAAAATCGTGGCGCGCCAAGATCTCCCCGCCGCTCAGCAACAGAAACAGGCAGCCTTCGGCGGCGATCTCATCGATGATCCGGCGGTACTCCGCTGTCGACAGCTCACGGGCCCGAGCGTCTTTATCCCCGGGCGGCAGGTTGTTGTAGCAATGTTCACAGGCCAGCGGACAGCGGTGAGTCAACTCCAACGTGCCCGATAGCGGGATACGGCGCTGCGTGACCTGGCCATGAAGTCCGGCGCTCCAGGCGGCGTAGCTCTTTTCTTTCATGGCGTCGGTCCTTGCACCGAGGCCTGGGTGCCGCGGCGAACATGATCGAGAACGGTCGTCACCACCGACGCATCAGGTGTGAAGCGAAGCTCGTAGAACGGGACCGTCTCGACCATCGCGACGACGGTGTCGGTGGTGGCCGACAGCAATGCGTGATCGTGGAAGACGGGAAAGCTGGCCGCCATCAGGCGACTCAAGGCCACGGCCGGCGAAAGCGTTCGGACCTCGGTGTGGGCCGCCTGCGTGAGAAGAAAGATCCCCTCCAGCCGTGCGCTGTCGGGACGCGCGAAGCGCCCCTCGCCGTGCCAGGGAGTTCCGTGCAGGCTGAATCCTCGCTGGTCGCGCCGCACGATGATGCGATCGTCGCTGAGCACCTGAAACGCTGGATGGCGAGCCCATTGCCGCGCGGTGGTCGTCTTTCCGGCGCCCGATTGACCGACGAACACATATCCGCCGCCGCCGCTGCCCGCGCCGGACTGGACGACCCCGCAGGCGTGGAGCTCGATCGACGCGCGCGTCGCCAGCCAGTGAATCCAGAGCAGTTCATCCAGAGGATATTCAAGTGGATCGACTTGCCCGTGGTAGGAGGCGCGGCGATCGACCAGCACGACGCCGCTGCTGAAATCGCGCGAAAGCTGGGCGACTTTGTAGGGCCGCGTGCCGAAGTGATCGGATGCAAAATGAAAGGTCCAGTCCCCGCGCCGGTCTCTATAAAGTCGCCAGAGGTGCCCAGAATCGAACACCAGGGTGGCCACGCGGCGAGCCAGGTCGTGGGCTGGCTGCGCTTCATCAGGCAACCAGCGGATCGATAGATTGATGTCCATCGGCGATTCGTTTGAACAAGCAAAAACCGTGCGCGCTGATGCGGCTATCAGCGGCAAATCGGGCGCGTCGGAGCTCAGCCGGACGCCCACGCCGGCGATGGAAAACGTCAGAGCGTTCGCGGGGGACGGAGTGCTAGCGGAGGGCAGGTTCACCGATCGGGCCGTGCGCTGGCCCGGCCAATCCGAGCTGCCTTAGAGAGTCGAGAAACGCCGTCACATCGGCCTCGGCGGTAGCCCGATCTGTCTCGAACCTCGCAAGCAACGTCTCCACCAGATCATCGGACGTGTGGTGGCCGTCGAGGTGGGTCCACAAGCACGACGCGGTTGGGTTCAGGACGAACAGCATGTTGATGTCGACTGCGCCGCGGCGAACAGGGACGATCACGGTCTCGCCACCAATGTCGCGGGTGACCAGGTTCGGGGATTTCGCCAAAGAGCTTTGCTCCGGGCCGATGTTCGTGGCGGTCTCCATGTTCGGACACGCCCATCTTTGCGCCCGCTCTTTTCATGCGTCAAACATTAATTGGGAACCGCGCCACGTTTTCTCGAATGTTGCCGATCAGCGTCTGCCGGTCCGCAACTGCCGCGCGCCGGAACACATAAAATCGATCCATCTTCTTGCGGCTTATGCCCACCAGCCCGATTGCCCTGGCTCAGGCGACAGTGCCGCTGTCAGTCGCCAGGGGTCGACATTTCTAATTGGCCGCAATGAGCGATGTTGCTGACGCGCCGCGCAGTGTGTCTCGGTGCGGACGTTTGCGAATGGGATTGCTGCCCATTTTTACATTCGTTGTTCGGTTGCTTATGTATTTTAGGAATTCAACTCATTCCTTTTTGGAATCGATCAATCTTGCCGGCCCTCGCCGCAACCATCTGAATCCGCAATTCCCTGATTGTGCCTTCGGTTGCTTGCCACAGTGCCACCGTCGCCGCGTCCGTGCGGCACCTCCCGTCGCCCGATGCGGAAGTCCGCGGCTAAGTCACGCTGGCCGTCTCGTTGGTCTTGACCAGACTTTCAGCCAGGAAATCGACGAACATCGACACGCGCGCGGGCACCCTTCCGGCGGCGCGGATGACGCTGATAGGCACTTCCGCTGGCTCGTATCGCTTCAGAATCCGCACCACCGAGCCATTGGCCAGCTCGCTCGCGAACAACCACAAAGGCGCCTGCACAACACCCACGCCCGCCACCACCGCGGCTCGAACCTCTTCGGCGTCGTTGCTGCGATAGCGTCCTTCCGGTACGTAGGAGATCGGCGCTTGCTTTCCAGCGAAGACCCAAGGCTGTGGAGCGTTGTCGATGAGAAAGACCACCGAGCTGTGATGTTCCAGATCGCTGACGCTCCCGGGTTCTCCGCGCTTTGCCAGGTACCCCGGGGATGCGGCAAAAACGATCGGCGTGGTGCCAATCTTACGTGCCAGCAAGCTGGACTCGGCCAACTCGCCATTTCGCACGGCGATGTCCAACCCTTCCTCCGCCAGATCGACCGCCCCATCGGACACCAGCAGATCGATACTGACTTCGGGATGCCGCTCGAAGAACGCTGGCAACCGCGGCGTGACATAGATGTGGCCAAATCCGGGCGCGACATTCACGCGAACCCGGCCGATAGGTGCGTTGAGGCGCTTCCCGACGCGCGACTCGGCCAGTTCGAATTCGGCCAGCAGGCGGGTAGCCGACTGGAAGAAATCGCGCCCTGCCTCGGTCAAGGTTAACCGGCGTGACGTGCGGGTCAGCAATGGCGCCCCGAGATAGGACTCCAGGGAGGCGATCTGCTTGCTGACCGCGGGCTGACCGATACCAAGCTCTCGCGCCACTGACGAGAACGACCCGTTCTCCACCACGCGCACGAATATCCTCATCGCGTCCAGGCGGTCCATCAAGAGTCCACTCGGTCAACGCCAACGACTGCGCCATCGTCAGCGCGAAGCGCTCCCTCGGTGGTTGGGCGATTGGGGATATCAGCAGCAAACATCTCAGCCAGGTTCTTCCAATCCGAGGAGTTGTCTGTCGCACATGGCCGCGTCATCAATAAAGGACCAAGGACTGCGCCAGCAATGGGTCTGGTCGCATACTTTTCATTCCACTCTGGAATACGACGAGTAGACGATCGCCGTTCCTGCTACCGGTGCGCCCGCGATGCAGGGTCCGCGGGTTCAGTCGGTGACGAGCGAAGTGCAGGTTCCGGCCATTCCATTTCGGCCATCTTCGGTGATCTAGTAGGGACGTGAGCGACATCCGAATCACCGATTTGCGCTGGCCAGCGCGATTCTGCGCTGACCGGTGCCTGCCAAGGTGGAGGCCGACGCGGGCGGTCGACCCATCACCCATGCTCTCACCGTGACGTTCGTGGCCCGTCGTCACCCTCTGCTGGCGGCGTGTGAAGAGGGGGCGTCAGGCGCCATCAGGCGCCAGTTGGCGCAGATCCGCCACGAAGGCGTCCACGTCGACCAGGGCTGTCAGGTGATCGATGTCGAAGCTCTCGGTGACGTCAACAAGATCGTCGACGCTATGGAAGAAGACGTTGTGGTCGTCATGATCAGGGCGGTAATCGTTGCGCGCGTTGTTGAAGAGTGCAATGAACGATCGACAAGTTTGTGTAAGCGAGTGTTCGAACCAAGAAAATTGAACAGCACAAAAGAAGCGCAACCAACTTGCCCGCTATTCCTGTCTGGAATGACCGTCGCCATCCGGCGGATGGCCCGGATGCGTGCCTGAACAGGGGAGGCGAGCGAGGCTGTTCCGGTTCGGAAAGAAATCCAGTTGCCGGCTCGATAGAAATGTCCGATCGGCCGGCGCAATTGAATTGGCGAAAATTAGGCGCTGGTATTCCCGCCGGAGGCACCATTTGTGTTTGCCGTCATCGCGCTCACGTTGGCGGTGTTTCAAAAACTTTGCCGGATGGCTCTTCAGATTTTGCCAAGGGTGGCCGATCTGTCGCTGCGATGCTGCGGATTCGCGGAGGTCGCTGTTGTCCGGTCGCTGGCGCGGCTTCGCGATGAACCCACCTGCTCCGGCGCCGGGCCGAGGGTGTCGCAGCAGCGGGATACGGTCGTGCCTTGTGGCCGTATCTGTGCTGTGCGGCAGTGCCGCGTCGGTGCATGCGGCGGGACCGGGTATTGTCAAGGACACGCTGGCCTGTTCCACCACCAATCCGGGCACCTGCGGCGGCGTCGGAACCACTTCGGTCACCTTCAATCATACGGTCGCAGCGTCGGGCAGCAATCATTACATTGTCGTTGGAATGGCGGAGGTGGGCTCCTCGTTTGGTTACAGCGCGAAATATGCCGGAACCACGCTGACCCAGATCGGCAGTTTGCAGATAGTCGGATCGTGCGACATCGCTCTATTTGGCGGTGTACCCGCTGCCACTGGCACAAACAGTGTCTTAGTAACCCTTGGGTCTGGTGGCACCAACGTGGGGGCCTTCGCGGTGTCATTCGTGAACGTCGGTACCAAAGGAGCCGTCCTCACCGGTTCAGCCTCTGGCAACACAACGTTGACCACCAGTAGCTCCAGCGGATCACCAACAGTGGCCGTACCTCAGGTGATGGTGGACGTTGGGTGCCTTGCTGCCACCAGCCCGACGGTCACGACCACCGCGCAAACCGGCAACAACTCGGGAAGTCCGACTATTCAAAGCATTGCCAAGCTGACCGTGGCGTCTGGCGCAAACCTTGGTTTCGGCAGCTGGCGCTCCGTGGCCTCCAGTGCAACAGCGCCGAGTTACGCGGTATCTGGTTCCGGAGCACTGTCGAATATCATGGCGGTCGTACTCACACCGGCGAATGGCACGGCGATCAAGGTGGACGATTTCACCGCGTCTCAATCAGGGGACGGGGTCGACGTCCGCTGGCGAACCGGATCCGAGATCGACAACCTGGGCTTTCACGTCTATCGCGATGACGGGCGTGGCCGATTCCGCATCACGGCGACGCCGATCATCGGGGCTGCGCTGCTGACAGGCTCGGGCATCTCGCTGGCGGCGGGACAACCGTATCGCTTTCGCGATGTCTTGAATCCGGGCAGCGCGCCGGCTCTCCGCTACTGGCTGGAAGACATCGACATGAACGGCACGCGCACGATGCACGGGCCGGTTTACCCGGTCGCGGCGCCCGCGGCGGCCGCACCAACGCTGACGCCATTGTCCGCGCCGCCGTCGAACCTGCCGGTGGTGACGACGTTGGCGGTCGCTCCTGATCCCTTTGTGCTGCCCGAAGCGCCCCTGAGCGCCCCCGCGGTTGTCGCCGATGGTCAGAGCGCCGATCTGCAATGGGAGCTAGCCTCTGGCGCGGGCGTCAAGATCGGCGTCAACCGAACCGGCTGGCACCAGTTGACCGGCGCCGACCTGGTGGCGGCCGGCCTGCCGTGGAGCACGGATCCGCGGCGACTGGCGCTGTTTCTTGAAGGTCGCGAGATTCCGCTTGACGTGCGCGGGGGCGAAGACGGCGTTCTCGGCGACAGCGACACCATCGGTTTCTACAGCCGGGCCATCAACGCCAACAGCACAGATACCCGCGTCTACTGGCTGACCGATCAGGTCGGCTCGCACGTTCGGCTGCAACCAGACGCCGGCAGCGCGAACGCATCTGGCCCGGGTGCCACTGTCTCCGCGGTTTCGGCGGTC
>DATLVT010000419.1:0-5797 GCA_035577105.1 Polyangia bacterium | reverse complement strand
GATCTCCAGATCGGTGAGGCGGCGACTGTCGCGAAAGTCGCCGCAGCCGGGCGCCGGCAACCAGGGAGGCATCTCGCGGGCGGCGGTGATGCCGGCCATGTCGGGCGCGTGCATCTTCACCTGGTCGTAGGTCAGGAGCGGAAACGGCGCGATGCCGTTGTCGGTGTGGCAGGGCTGACAGCGCTTCTGGACGATCGGTTGAACGTCGCGGTAGTAAACGACGTCGCTGCCGACCGCGCCGGCGCCGCCGTCGACCGTCGAATCACCACCGGCACCGCCGCCGCCGTTTGTTCCACCGGCGCCGGCCGTTGAAGATGCGACCTTGCCGCAGCCGAGCGCCGTTAGAGCCGCCAGCGACGTCAGCGCCATGGTCCAGCGCACGCCCTGCCCGATCGTCATCGATCTTCCTTGCGGTCGTGATCGTTTCTGAGGGCGTCGCATCGATAGTTCTCCTTGAGGCGGGCGTATTTTCCGGCCAGGGCGCGGTGGAAGGCTTCGTCTGATTCCTCGAGGCGCTTGACCACCCGTGCCGGCGTCCCCAGGACCAGGCTGCGCGGGGGGATGACCGTCCGCTGGGTCACCAGGGCGCCGGCACCGACAATGGAGCCATGGCCGATCACCGCCTCGTCAAGGATGGTCGATTGCATGCCGATCAAGCAACCGTCTTCGACGCGGCAGGCGTGCAGCATGGCCCGATGTCCGACCACGACCTCGGCCCCGACGACGCAGGGCGAATCGTCGCCGACGTGGATGACGGTTCCATCCTGGATATTGCTGCCGCGCCCGATCACGATGGGCGCCAGATCGCCGCGCAGGACCGCGCCATACCAGACCGACACGTCATCCCCCAGCTGCACATCGCCCACCACCGCCGCTCCCGGCGAAAGCAAAACCCGCTGTCCGATAGATGGCACGCCCCCCAGATACCGATCGATCACCGCCCGCGGAAACCGCGCCCGCAAAGCCCGCACCCGCTCGTCCAGCGCCTCCGCATCAGGCAAGGGTCCACCGATCACGGGCACAGACGTGGTGACAGTCGCCATCCGCCAATTATGGACACCGCCCGGCCGACAAAAGCAAAGGGGAGATCTGACCGTATTCGAGTATTGCTGCTGAAAAGGCGCGCGTCCGGACCCTCACCCGGCACCTTCGGCGCCGGCCTCTCCCGCAAGCGGGAGAGGCTAAGAAGGTTGAGGCGCCAGAGCGCAGCAAGCGTAGCGAGCCCGAGCGCTCCTAGGCGTTGATCAGCCGCAACTGCCGTAGCCGCTGCGGTGGCTCCGCGGCGATGGGATAGCGGTTCGAGAAACAGGCGTCACAGAAGCCTTCGCCCTCGCGGATGTCGACCTCGGCCTTGGGCCCTTCCACCGATTGATAGAGCCCTTCCAGCGAAAGGTAGCCCAGCGAATCGGCGCCCACGAATTCGCGTATCTGATCGGTGCTGTGGCTGGAAGCGATCAGCTCTTCGCGCGTGGGGGTGTCGATGCCGTAACGGCACGGGCCCACCGTCGGCGGCGAGCTGATGCGCATGTGCACCTCGCGCGCGCCGGCGCCGCGGATCATCCCGACGATCTTGCGCGACGTCGTTCCCCGCACGATGGAGTCATCGACCACCACCACGCGCTTGCCGTTCAGCACCTCCCGCACCGGCGACAGCTTCAACTTCACGCCGAAGTGACGGATCTGCTGCGACGGTTCGATGAAGGTGCGGCCCACGAAGTGCGACCGCATCAAGCCCTGGTCATAGGGGATGCCGCTCTGCCGGGCGTAGCCGATGGCCGCCGCCATCCCTGAATCGGGCACCGGGATCACCACGTCGGCCTCGGTGGGATGTTCGACGGCCAGGCGCCGGCCCATCCGCTCGCGGGCCCGGTACACCGAGCGACCGTCGATGACGGAATCGGGGCGGGCGAAGTAGACCCATTCAAAGACGCAGCGGCGCTGGCGCTGGGGGCCGAAGGCGAAGACGCTCTTCATGCCGTCTTTGTCGATGATGATCATCTCGCCGGGCTGGACGTCGCGCACGAACTGGGCGCCGATCAGCTCGAAGGCGCAGGTCTCGGACGAGACCACCCACGAATCGTTCAGCTTGCCCAGGGCCAGGGGGCGAAAGCCCATGGGATCGCGCACCGCGATCAGCATGTTCTGGGCCAGGAACACCAGCGAGTAGGCGCCCCGCACCTGGCGCAAGGCATCGGCCGTTCGTTCCGGCAGCCCCCGCTCGCGCGAGCGGGCTATCAGATGAACGATGACCTCGGTGTCGGAGGTGGTCTGGAAGATCGAGCCTTCCGCCTCCAGCCGTTCGCGCAGCTCGGCGGCGTTGACCAGATTGCCGTTGTGGCCGACCGCCACCGATCCACCGGAATAGTCGACCGCGATGGGCTGGGCGTTCTTTAATGTAGAGTCACCGGCCGTGGAGTAGCGGACGTGGCCGATGGCGGCGAATCCATCCAGATGGCCCAGCCGCTCGGCCGTGAAGATGTCGCCGACGTGGCCCATCTCGCGCACCCAGCGCAGGCGCTCCCCATCGCTGGAGACGATGCCCGCCGACTCTTGCCCGCGATGCTGCAGGGCGTACAGCCCCAAATAGGCCAGATTCGCCGCCTCCGGATGACCGTAAATACCGACGATCCCGCACATCGCGCGCCGAAAGCTACCACATACGAACAGAAGCGCGAGCGCGGGAATAACCGAACCACGTGTGCAATTTATTTCTGACGAATATTTCGGGCATACTGCGCCGGGACATGAACCCCATGATTCAAGTCAAAGGGCTGACCAAGTATTACGGCGAACACGCCGCCATCCTGGACCTGAACTTCAGCATCGAGCAAGGCGAGGTCATTGGCTTTCTGGGCCTGAACGGCGCCGGCAAGACCACCACGCTGAAGGTGCTGGGTTGCGTCCTGCTGCCCACCGCCGGCCAGGTGACGGTGGACGGCATCGACGTGGCGCGCGATCCACACGCCATCCGCCGCCGGATCGGCTTTCTCCCCGACACGCCCCCGCTCTATTCCGAGATGCCGGTGGGGCGTTATCTGGAGTTCGCTGCCCAGCTGCGCGGCGTGGCGGCGGACAAGGCGGCCAGCGCCGTGGCGGAGGCCGAGGAGAAGACCGGCATCCGCGACATGCACGACGAGCTGATCAGCACGCTGTCGCACGGGTATCGCCAGCGCGTGGGCGTGGCCCAGGCGCTGGTGCACAAACCCAAGCTGCTGATCCTGGACGAACCGACCAGCGGCCTGGACCCGGTGCAGATCGTGGAGATGCGGTCGATGATTCGCCAGCTGCGCGGGGCGCACACGGTGCTGCTGTCCAGCCACATCCTCTCCGAGATCAGCCAGACCTGCGACCGGCTGCTGGTGATCCAGGCCGGCGAGATCGTCGCCCAGGGGACCGAGCAAGAGCTGGCGGCGCGCATGGGCGCCGGCGGCACGGTGGAGATCGAAGTGGCCGGCCCCACCCGGCGCGTGCTGGACGCGGTGGCCACCGTCCCTGGCGTGGGCGCCGCCACCGTGCTGCGTGACGCAGACGGGACGGTGACGGTCCGCCTGCAGGCCACGCCCGATCAACGCCCGAAGATCGCCCGGGCTGTCATCCAGAATGGGCTGGATCTGCTGCGCATCGATCGCGGCGCCGCCGGGCTGGAATCGATCTTCCTCGAGCTGACGCGCAGCAAAACCGAAAAGGAGCTGACCCAATGAGCACGACGTGGCTCATCACCCGCCGAGAGCTCTCGGCGTATCTGCGTTCGATGACCGGTTACATCATCGCGGCGGCCGTGCTGCTGGTCGACGGCCTGCTGTTCAACGCCTTCGCCATGGGTGGGCCGGACAAGCTGTCGGCCGAGGTCCTCAGCCTCTTCTTCTACTTTTCCAGCGGGACCACCATCATCGCCAGCGTCTTCATCTCCATGCGCCTCCTGGCCGAGGAGCGGCAGACCGGCACGCTGGTGCTGCTGACGTCGTCGCCGGTGCATGACTGGGAGATCGTCCTGGGGAAGTTCCTGTCGGCGTTCATCTTTCTGGGCCTCATCACGCTGGTGACGGTGTACATGCCGGCGCTGATCTTCGTGAACGGGAAGATCTCGGCCGGTCACATGGTGGCCGGTTACCTGGGCCTGCTGCTGCTGGGCGGCGCGACGATCGCCATCGGCACCTTCGGGTCGGCGCTGGCCCGCACGCAGGTGCTGGCGGCCATCTTCACCGGCTGCATGGTGGTGGCCCTGATCGTCTGCTGGCTGCTGGCGCGCGTGACCGAGCGGCCGTTCACCGACGTGTTCGTGGCGCTGGCCCTGCACGGGCGGCACTTCCCGCCCTTTCAAGCGGGGGCGGTGCACGTCCGCGACGTTGGTTACTACCTGATGGTCATTTATGTGGCGCTGTTCTCGGCGACCCGAGTGATGGAGGCGCGACGATGGCGATGACAGGCTCCCCCGCTCCCTCCAAGCTGGCGGGCGGCGCGCGTTGGTCGGCGGTGTACGCCGTCGGCATGTTGCTGGTGTTCACCGGCGAGAGGTTGATCGGCAGCGGCACCGGACGGGGCGTGGCGACGGTGGCCGGCCTGCTGGCGGTGATCGCGGCACTGGTGGTCCGGATGGCCCGCGCCGGCAAGGCGGCCCCCGATCGGCGCGTGGCCGAAGCGACGCTGGCCAAGCTGTACGGCCTGGGCCTGCTGTCGCTGGTGCTGTATTTCGTGCAGTCCGACCTGCCAACGCTGCGCGGGGGCAAGGCCCTCGAGCATGGATGGCCAAAGCTGGCCACCGCCCTGGCGGCGCTGTGGCCGGCGGTCTGGCTGGCGGCGGCCTGGCCCATCGTCCTGTGCGAGATGGCGTACGGTCAGATGGCCCGCGCCCCGCGCATCGAGGTGGGGCGCATCAAGGACGCCATGCTGTCGGGGCTGGGCCTGGCCTTCGCGCTGGTGTTCGCCTTCTCGATCGCCTACGTGACGTCAGAGCGCGACAAGAAGTTCGACCTGGCTTACTTCCGCACCACGCGGCCCGGCGAATCGACCCGCGCCATCGTGCGCAACCTGGACCAGCCGGTCGAGGTGGACATCTTCTTTCCCAACGCCAACGAAGTGCGTGACGAGGTCATGAACTACTTCAACGATCTGGCCAAGGAATCAGGCCAGCTGAAGGTGGCCACGTACGACTACGACATCGATCCGGTCAAGGCCAAGGAGATGGGCGTCTCCGGCAACGGGATCATCGTGGCGGCGCGCGGCGGGCGCAAGGAGCAGCTGGGCGTCCCGCTGCAGATCGAACAGGCGCGCGGACCGCTGCGGATCCTCGACAAGGAGGTGCAGCAGCGCCTGCTGATGGTGGTCAAGCCCAGCCGGGTCACCTTCATCGTGCAGGGGCACGGCGAACGCAACTACGAGGCGGCCCAGGAGACCGACAAGCGGTCGGGCATCAAGGACCTGCGCGAGATCCTGATCGACCAGGGCCACGACGTCCGTTACCTGGGCGCCGCCGAGGGGCTGGCCGCCGACGTCCCCAAGGACGCGTCGTTGCTGCTGGTGGTGGGGCCGCAAAAGCCGTTTTCGGCCGAAGAGACCGCCTCGATCAACCGCTGGATGGACAAGGGCGGCAAGATGCTGATGGCGCTGGATCCGGAAGCGGGCCTGGATGAAAAAGACATCCTGACGCCCTTCGCGGTCAAGTATCACCCGGTGATGCTGGCCAACGATCAAGCGTTCGCCCGGCGCACGCACCAGGACATCGATCGCGCCAACCTGGTGACGTCGCAGTTCTCGGTCCATCCGTCCGTGACCTCGCTGCAGCGCATGGGCGGGCGGG
>DATLVT010000418.1:0-2452 GCA_035577105.1 Polyangia bacterium | reverse complement strand
GCTACGCGACCCCAGAAGTCCCGCTGTCTCTCCTGCGAGACGGGCAAACCTGATCGAATCTCCGCGTGAGCCCGTCAACACCGTGGCCCACAACAGCGCGTTCGAGAAAATTCCGGCGGCCAACCACGACAGCGGTCAGCGTCGGTCCGCAGGACGAGTCCCTGCGGTCCCAGATGCAACGTCTGCCGCCCCGGCGCCAGCGCCGCCGCCAGCCGCTTCGCTGGCACCAGGGACGTCAGGTACTCGCGAACGCGTTCGTGCTCCCCACCCGCCAGCGTGACCTGCCACCCGCGACAGCGGTCCCCCCGCGACGTGCAATGACAGTTCGCGCAGGCCAGGGACAGTTGCTCCGTCGCGTCCACGGTCCAGCCAGATGCAGGCGTTGCGCCAGTTCACCCGCCCTCGCAGATCGCCACCGACAACGCCGCCTCAGCGCAGCTTCGGCACGATCACCGTGCCGGCGCTGGCAGAGCACCATGCCGCCACCCGCACGCCGGCGCGGGCCGCACCGGCTCAGGGAATGATGGGCGTCACGCAGCTGGCGATGTCGAAGAGCATGAACTCGAGGACCTTCTCCTGCGGCGTCAGATCGGTGGTCACACAGCCGGTGGGAAACGGCATCGCCGGCAGATCGCTGCCCACGCCGCCGCCGGCGCTGACGTGAAGATCGCTGAGCACCACCCGACCGCAGTGTCCGCCCGGAATCGGCGTGGTGGCGCTGAGGTACTGAACCGACTGGGGCGTCAGATCGGACGCGTAGATCCAGCGCTGCGAGATGTTCCCGCCTGCCGCCGAGTCGATGAGCCGCGTGTTGGCGTTCTGTTTGATGGTGACGATTCCCGGCGTGGTCGAGCCGCCGACGATCGTCATCCACTGGCTCAACGCCTGCCCGGTGGTGAAGCCGGTCTCGATGGTCGCATCGTATGGATTGGGGAGTCCCTGGTTGTGGTTGAACGTGGCGATCGACTGAAAGGAAGGCGTCCCTTTCTCAAACCAGTAGGCATGCCAGTGCGACGCGAAGACGCGGCCGCCCATGTCGGCGAAGTCCTGCAACGCCTTCAGCGCCTCGGGACTCTTGGCCGATGGCGGATCCACCATGCCAAACCCGCCGTACGTCCCCTGCCCGCCTTCGCAGGCGTGCAAGATGATGTCGTACTTCTTGAGATTATCCAGGCTATCCCACCAGGGATGCACGGGCGTGAAAGGCATGCCGGCGTTGACAGTGGTGTCGTAATTCGCCGCGCCGCCTCCCCCTGCGTAAAGGTTGATCCGGCCGGCGCCTGTCTCGGGCGTGAACTCGGCGTCGACGATGCCGACCTTGCGTAACAGACACTCCAGGGCGTCGGCCGAGCCGGTGGTGATGGCGAACCGGGGGATGTGCCCCTCGGCCTGGTTGCGCGGCAACCGGGTCATCTCCGTGTCGGTCAGCTTGTTCTCCGTGCAGGCCGTCACGTGGGGGATGGTCACCTTCCGTCGCCACTTGCCGACCTGGATGATGAGCGGGATGTTGTCGCCGGCCGGCACGTCGGTGAGGCCGGTGGCACCGAGCGTGAACTTGCCGGACACGTCGCTCTTGGTGACGACGATGGGCTGACCGGACAGCAGCGACGTGCCGGTGGCGGGATCGCAGGGATCACAGGTGGGGCCGTCGACGATGTCAGCCACGTCCTTGTTGGGGACGTAGGCGGTGATGTTGTAGAGGGGAACCTTGCCGGCTGGGTCCATGATGGTGCCGCTGACGGTGGTGCGCGCGCCGCCGGGACAGGCAGCGACTGTGCAATTTCCTTTGTTGCACGTCGACTGTTTGCACTGAAGGTTTTCGCATGGCGTCTGTGGCATCGGCTTGGGCGCGCTGCCGCCGCTGCCGGTGCTGCCGCCCTGCCCAGGCGATCCGCCGGTGCCGGTGCCAATGGGGCCACCATCGGCCCCGACGCGAATGCCTGCGGCGGTGCAACCGATGCCCGCGCCGCCGACAACCAACATCGATCCCGTCAAGACAACGACAAAGGAACGCATGGCGACCTCCGGAAAACAGTGGGGGGGGACCGGCGCGTCTCGACCTGGAAAACGCAAGGTCAGGACGGCATGATGCCACATTCGCACTTTTTTTGGTTGGGCCGATAACGCCCGGCGCCGAACCGCCGGTGCATCGAAACACCAAAATGAAAATGCGGGACAGCGTCAGGCCTGTGCCGAGCCGTTCGCCGCCCAGTTGATGCGACGGGGCACCCGTGCCACGCGTGCAAAGATCATCACCAGAATCAACGAATAAATCAGGAATGCACAATACCGCCCCACAGTGAACAAGTGGGCGGCCGTGACCTGATCTCGGGTGACAATGACGACGAACAACAGGGGCGGCCAGCCCGTCGCCCCCGCCGGCGCCAGCCATCGCAGCACCCACTTGACGGTGCGGTTCGCCGAGGGTGACTGCATCTGGCTGGGCGACAGC
>DATLVT010000417.1:0-4651 GCA_035577105.1 Polyangia bacterium | reverse complement strand
GCTCACGCCGTGGTCGTCAATGCGCAACCACGGGTCAGTCCGATCCTGCCGACCGAGCGCCACGGCAACAACACCCAAACGATCAGGCGGCCGAGGGCCGGTGGCGCTGTTCGTGTCTCGAGCGCTCACTGCCCACCCCTGATCGGTCTTTGCACGCTCGATGCCGTTTGTCTCATCGGCAATTAGCGCGGACTCTCTGATAGTGAGACGCAGGAAATGTGGAGATCATGTGGAGATCACGTGGAGATTGTTTGCCCGGGTACGAGCCAGGGCGAACCGCAGTCGCTGGCGGATACATGAACCGGCTGACCATCGGATGCTGCTCTGCCTGGAGGCGGCGCCCGGTGACGGGCGGCGCGAGCATCGCCGGGGTACGGCTGCTGAAGCGTCGCTTCATACCAAGTGGGTGATGACCCTATCGGCCTGGTCAGGCGAGGCTTGCAGGAAACGGGCCCGATAACGGGCGTTCGGATTAGCGAGGCCAGGACGATGCGCCTGGCTGTGGCGTCCGATGACAGTGAGTCCGATGGGCACCCAGAGCATAGGGGGAAGGAATTGTTGTGACTGTGAGCATCGATGAACTCGGCCCGGTTGACTGGATCGTAGTCGAGTTTCCCGGAACAAAACTGACCGGCGAGATCGCGCCGATCATCAAGGATTACGTCGACCGTGGTCTGATCAAGGTGCTGGACCTGGTGTTCTTGAAGAAGGACGAGGGCGGCAGCCTGGAGGCATTCGAGGCGTCCGATCTAGGCGTCGGCGAGATCGGTGAGCTGCGCGGCTATGAGCGGGATCTGGCGATGGTGCTCAGCGAGCAGGACGTCGCCGACCTGGCCGAGACGATCGAGCCGGGCAGCTCGGCTGCCGTGCTCGTGTGGGAGAACCTATGGGCCGCGCCGTTCGGCGCGGCGCTGCGCCACGCCGGGGGGCATCTGGCCGCCAGCGGCCGCATTCCCGTCCAAGCGGTGCTGGCCGCCATCGCGGCCGATGCCGGAGAAGGAGCCTGACATGCCACTTGACGCCCGACGCCGCAGGAGGACCGTCGCAGCCGTCGGAGGTGCCGTGGTCGTCGCCCACGGCATCAACCGCAGGGGCGACCGGCGCGAGGACCGCCGTGACGACCGAGACGACCGCCGAGACGACCGGCGCGACGACCGGCGCGACCGCTAGCAGCACCAACCTGGAGAGGCTGACCGCTCAGGTAGCCCGAAAGATCGAGGGCGAGGCCGGCTATGAGCTGCGCTGCCGAACCGCTTGACAGCCGCGTGTCTGGGCGGAGCTTGAGGGCAGCGGGGACCGCGCCGCCCATCACACCCGGCTTGGGCCGCAGCGGCCCAGGACGACAGGTAACCGGCATGGCAGCTCGTTGGTTGCGACCGTGGTTATCGTCTTCGCCCTGCTAGCGGCTCTGGCCAACGCGGTCAATGAAGCCACTCAGCACATCGCCAGCACCGCTGCCCCGAGCCGGTCCTCGGGCTGGCGGCTGGTCCTGTATTTGTTTCGCAATCCCTTGTGGCTGTTCGGCTGGGTGGCTCTGGCGGCAGCGTTCTTGTTCCAGGCGCTCGCCCTGCACAATGGCCTGGTCTCGGTCGTGCAACCGCTGCTGGCCACCGAACTGGTCTTCATGCTCGTGCTGCGCCGGTTCTGGCTCCACCAGTCAATTCGCCTGATCACGTGGGGCGCCGCCGCCTTGACCTGCGTGAGCCTGGCCGTGTTCGTCGTCGCGGGGCAGCCCGGCGGCGGGCAGCCCACCCCGATAAGTCATCGCTGGTTCGCCGCCGGGCTGGCCTGCTGCGCCGGCTCCGCGGTCCTGGCGGTCTTGGCGCGGTGGGGCTCCCCGGGCCGGCGCGCTGCTCTGTATGCCTCGGCGGCCGCGGTGATGTGGGCGCTGGTGGCGACGTTCATCAAGGCCACCACGGACACGCTGACCCAGTTCGGCGTGGGCGGGATGTTCACCCACTGGCCGGTGTACGCCCTGGCCGCGGGCGGCGTGGCGGCCTTGTTCCTGGAGCAGGCGGCGCTGCATGTCGGGCCGCTGCGAGTCTCCCAGCCTTTCCTGGTGATCATCGATCCGATCGTCAGCATCGCCCTGAGCGTGTGGCTGTTCGGCGAGCGCTTCACAGCTGACGCCGGCGTGCTGGCTGTCGCGGCGGTCGCGTTCGCCGTGATGTGTGCCGCGGTCGTCCTGCTGACCCAGACCGCACCAGCGACGATGAAAGCCGATACCGGTACTGACAAGGAAGGTAGTGAACACCATGGCGCGGCAGGCAGCAGTGACCAGCAGGCACGGCGCTGAGGACAACCCGTCACCCGTGCGTTGTGCTCGAGACCACGGGATGGCCAGCATCGGGACGCCTTTCGCCGAGACAAGACGGGAGGGATGGCCATGGTGCTTGATCTTCTCCTGATCGGCCTGGCGATCGCACTGGACCCGCTGCCGCTGACCGCATTCATCGTCATACTGCCCTCCCAGCGCGGGGTGCGAAAGGGCGCGGCATTCGTGTTCGGGTGGCTGGTGTCGCTGGCGATCGTGGTCGCGGTCACGGTGCTCGCCACCGGCAACAACCCGCCCAAGTCGAACACGGCCCCGTCACTGGCGGCGCTGGCGGTGAAGATCGCCATCGGGGTCGTCCTGGTCACGATCGCGGTCCGGCATATCCGAAGCAGGGGGCGGCCGAAGAAGCCGAAGAAGCCGCCGAAGTGGCAGACGCATGTGGACAGCATGTCCCCGTGGTTCGCCCTGGTCCTGGCCCCGACCCTGCAGCCCTGGGGCCTGATCGGCGCGGGCGCCGCCACCGTCGTGGAGGCCAAGCTGGCCAGCTGGCAGAGCTTCCTGGCGCTGTTCGGGTTCTGCGTCCTGGCCTCGGGGTCTTACCTGGCCATGGAAATCTACGCCGGTTTCAGGCCCGACCAGAGCAAGGCACTGCTGGCCAGGTTCCGGACCTGGATCGACACGCACACCGACCAGGTGATCATCTATGGGAGCCTGATCCTCGGCTTGTGGCTCATCGCGAACAGCGTCTACCTGATCGTCACCTAAGGAGGGGCGGTGAGCAAACCGGGTGACGACCGCACCAGCAGGCCGCAGAAGTGGATCGCCGGCGCGCGGCGTTATCAGCAAAGACTTGAGCGGCGCCCGTTGGTGGCGTTCTTGCTCGAATCCGTCCGGCGGTTCAACAAGATCGACGGCAAGCACCTTGCCCTGGTGATCACCCTGAACCTCTTCGTCGCCGTGATCCCGCTGATCATCATCGGCTACGCCTTCATCGAGGCGTTCAACCCGCGGCGCGACGTCGGCAACCTGCTCGTCGGGAACCTGCACCTGACCGGGAGTACCGCGCAGATCGTCAAGGGCACGTTCACCAACGCAAGCTCGGGCAAGAGCGTGGCGCTGAGCATCAGCCTCATCTCGCTCCTGATCACCGGCTTGGATGTGAGCGCCACCGCACAGGTCGCCTACGCCCGGGCCTTCACGATGGCCCCGCTGCGCGGCATCCAGAAGTACCTGCGTGGCGCCGCGTGGCTGATCTTGCTGCTCGCGGGCACCGGCGCCGCCCTGACGCTGCGGTCCGTGGCAGCCAGCCATTCGCTCTGGCTGGCGATCGTGGCCGGTGCTGTGCTGGTCGCCCTGCAGTTCGGGTTCTTCCTCGTCAGCCCCCGGCTGCTGCTCGACCTGCCCTTCGCCTGGCGTGATCTGGTACCCGGCGCGGCCGTCTGCACCGGCGCGGCCATCGTCGTGCACACCGTGTCGGCGTTGTTCCTGCGCAACTGGTTCGGCGTATACGGTCATGCCTACGGCGGCTTCGGCATCAGCCTGGCGCTGGCCGCGTTCGTCGGTATCATCGCCTCCTTCTGGGTGTGGATCGCGGCCGTGATGGGCGTCTACTGGGAGCGCAAAGCAGGACCAGCCGCCGTCGCCAAGATGGAGAAACTGTCAGCCGACGTCAGCGCGTTATAGCGGGATCTGGGCGCCCGACGGACCTCCGTGTACCGTCAGCCGCCGGTTTCGGCCATCTTCTGCTGCGCGTCGGCGATGGCGCCCTTAAGGGCCTTGACGTGGTGGCCTTCTGCCTCGCCGACGGCTTTGGTGAGGGCGCGGGTCACGGCGGGTTCGACTTTGGCGGCCGCCGAGTGCGGGTAGGCGACGATCAGGCCGGCGCCGCCGACCGGGATGGTCGCCCCGGCCTGCTCCTCCAGCTTGCTGGCGGTCTTGCGGTGCAGCAGCTTGCCGGCTCCGGCGCCGATCGCCGCGCCGACCGCGGTCGCGGCCAGCAGCGGCGGGGCAAACAGCCCGACGGCGAACCCGACCGCGCCCAGGCCGGCGGCGCCCTCGCGGACCATGTGGTCGGTCTGTTCCACGGACAGCTCGCCCTTGAGGTCCTTGCTGACGACCACCGCGCCGTGAAGGTAGCCACCGCTGGCCAGGACCGCCTCGTAGTCCTCCTGGGCGGCATCTTTCGACATGTAGCCGCCGATCAGGACATCGATCGTCTCGTCATCGAATGCCATCTGGACTCCTCCTCGAACTACGCGCGCTGCTCATGCCGAGAGCCCGTGCCCGGCGTGCCCGTGCTGTGCGACCGCGTGCAGCGTCTCCTCGTCCTGGGCTGACAGGTGCGGCTTCACGTCGAATACGACCTTCTTGACGGTG
>DATLVT010000416.1:0-14626 GCA_035577105.1 Polyangia bacterium | reverse complement strand
GCCACGCCCCAGATGATGAGGCCCTCGACCAGCAGGGCGGCGGCCAGGCCGGCGGTCATCAGACGTTCGCGGCTCCATTCGGTGCGGGCCAGGGGCGCGGCGCCGAGCGCGATCGACAGCTGGCCGGCCAGCATGCCGGCGTTCAGCACCAGCAAGCAACCGGCGGCGCTGGCGGGCGTGCGCCCGTCGACGGTCATCAGCCAGGGGACCGCCCACAGGCTTTGCACGGCCATGAACCCGCCGGTGAACAGCGCCGCCTGCGGGGCGAATCGCCAGAAGGCCGGCGCGCGAAACACCATCGCCAGCGTGGTGCGGTCGCCCTCGACGGCGGCATCGTTGTTGCGGCCGCTGCGGTTGCTGCGGTTGCTGGCGTCGATGCGGTTGATGCGGTCGCCGCCGCCCCCGGTCCCGGCGCGCGCCACGGTCGCGATCAGCACCGCGGCGACGGCGCTGGCGGCCGCCACCACCATCAGGGCGTGCCGCCAGCCGATGAGGGGCAGCGCCCATTCGAGGGGCAGGCTGGCGGTCAGCGCGCCGACGGCGCCCGCCGACATCACCAGGCCGGTCAGCGCGACCTGGCGCCCGGGCGGGAAGGCGGCGCCGAACGCCTTGAAGGCTCCCATCAGGCAGGCCGAGACGCCCAGCCCGACCAGGCCACGACCGAAGGCCAGCGTCGCGAAATGATGACCGCCCGAAAAGATCAGGACGCCCCCGGTGGCCACCGCCAGCAGGGCGGCCACCACGCGCCGGGCGCCGTATCGATCCAGCGCCGCGCCCACCGGCAGCTGTCCGATGGCGAAGGCGAGGAAATAGGTGCTGGTCAACAGCCCCAGGTCAGCGGCGCCCAGGTGCAGGTCGCGCACCAGCTCGGGCGCGATGACCGCGTTGACCGTGCGAAGCAGATACGAGACGTAATAGCCGACGCAGAACGGCGCCACCACGCGCCAGTCGGACCAGGGTCGGGGATTGTCTGGCTGCGCGCCTGCCACGGGCCTTTACGTCTGGCCCAGCGCCTTCAGCATCTGGGCGCGGGCGATCCCCAGCTGGAACTCGGCCTGAAGCTTCTGCACGCCGGCGTTGGTGACCGCCAGCTGCGCGTCGCCCAGCTCGATGGCGTTGCCCACGCCGGTCTGATAGCGGGCCTCGGCCAGGCGCAGCCGCTGTCGCGCGTTCACCAGGGCCTTGTCGGCCGAGACGATGGCCGCCTTGGACGACGTCACCGCCAGGCGCGCCTGCTCCACCTCGACGGTGATCTGCTGGCGAAGGAGGTCGACGCCGGCGCGCAGGTTGTCCAGCGCGGCGGCATCCTCGCGCAGGCGGCCGCGCTGCAGGCCGCCTTCGATCAGCGGCCACTGCAGCGCCAGGCCGCCGCTGACCACCCAGCTGTCCGTGTCCCAGGTCGGCTTGCGATAGGTCCCGCTTGCGGTCAGGCCCAGGGCGGGACCAAAGCTGCCCTTCACGGCGCGAATGGTCAGCTCCTGCGCGCGCAGCTGCTGCTCCAGCGCGTGAAACTCCGGGCGCGCGGTCAGCGCCTGGGCGATCAGCGCGTCGGGCGTGGCGTCCTCGCCCGACACCGGTTCGATCATTTGATCGCTGACCTCGAAATCGCCGGTGCCTCCCAGGCCCATGGCCTGGCGAAGCTGGGCGCGCGAGATGCCATAGTTGCTCTGCGCGTTGATGAGCTGCAGCTCGGCGGTGGCCTGGTCGGCCCGCGCCTGGGCCAGATCGATCTCCGGGCGCGTGCCCACCTCGACGAAGGCCTGCACCTGGTCCAGGTGGCGGTTCTGATTGGCCAGCGATTCGCGCGCCACGCCGACCAGCGCCTTGTTGGCGCGCGCCCCCATGTAAGCGCTGCGCACGTTCAAGATCACCTGCAGGGTGGTGGCCTGTTCGGTCTGCCGCTGCGATTCCTCCTGGGCCTTCGCCGCGTGCCATTTCGACGTCGTCTGGCCGAAATCGAAGATCAGCTGGCTGGCGTTGAACCCCGACGTGAACAGCCAGGGCGTCGACGACGTCGTCATGGTGCCGCCCGGTCCGCTCGGGCTGCTGAAGTTGTTGCCGATCTCGGAGCGCAGCAACGACGCGCTGGCACCCAGCTGCGGCAACAGGGGCGCCCGGGTCTGATCGGTGCGACCGGCGGCCGCCTCGCTCTGGGCGTGGGCCTGGCGCAGCTGCGGTTGATTGGCGCGCGCGATGCGCACCGCCTCGTCCAGGGTCAACAGGCGCGGAACCTCGTCGGCGATCGCCGCCGGCACGAAGGCGCCGGCGCCCAAAAGCAGGCAACCGATGGTGGCGAGTCGTCTCATTCAAACCTCAGGGCGTCGATGGGATCCAGGCGGGACGCCTTGCGCGCGGGGTAAAGCCCGAAGCCGATACCGACCAGGGCGCTGAACCCGACAGAGATGAAGATGATGTCGGGCCGCACCAGCAGCGGCCACTGAAAGCGCGAGGCCAGCTGTTCAGCCAGCAACACGCCCAGCGCCACCCCGATGATGCCGCCGGCCAGGGACAGGGCCAGCGCCTCCATCAGGAACTGGGCCAGGATGTCGCGCCGCCGCGCCCCCACGGCCATGCGCACGCCGATCTCGCGCGTCCGCTCTGTCACGCTGACCAGCATGATGTTCATGATGCCGATGCCGCCCACCAGCAGTGACACGGCGGCGATGCTGGCCAGCAGCGTGGTCAGCGTCTTGGTCCCCTCCTGCTGGGCGTTGGCCAGCTCGGCCAGGTTGCGGATCGAAAAATCGTCGTCGGTCCCGCGCTGCAGATGGTGGCGCTCCCGCAGCAGGCCCGAGATCTGCGACTGGGCGCGGGTGGTGGCGTCGGCGGCCGCGGCCCCGACCAGGATGGCGCCGGGGATGTACTTCTGCAGGCCGCCCTGGATCTTGGTTTGAAACGTGGTGGCGGGGATGAAGGCGGCGTCGTCATAGTCCTGGCCATTCGCCGACTGGCCTTTCTTGGCCAGCACGCCCATCACCTGAAAGGGGACGTTGCGGATGCGCACCAGCTGGCCGACCGGGTCGTACCCGGGGCCGTACAGCTTCTCCACGACGGTCTCTCCCAGCAGCACGACCTTGGTGCCTCCTTCCAGATCCGACGAGGTGAACATCGAGCCCTTGGCCACCGGCCAGTTGCGGATCTGAAAAAAATCGGGCGTGGTGCCGGTGACGCTGGTGGACCAGTTCTGTTCGTCGGTGATGAGCTGGGCGTTGGAGCGCAGCTGGGGGGCGGCATAGCGGACGGACGGGACGTCGGTCTGGATGGACTTCAGATCGTCCCAGGTCAGCGTCGGCATGGAGCCAAAGCCGCCGTGGGCGCCGCCCGAGGTGGTGGTGCCTGACATGATGATGAGCAGGTTGGACCCCATCGAGGCGAACTGCTGTTCGACCTGGAGCTTGGCCCCCTCGCCGATGGCCACCATGGCGATCACCGCCGCCACGCCGATGATGATGCCCAGCGTGGTGAGAAAGGATCGCATCTTGTTGCGGCTGAGGGCGCGCGCCGCCACCCGGGTCGTCTGCAGTGCGTTCATGGTGTCCCCTCTGGCTCTGCGTCGGCGCGGGCGTCGCCGTGGGCTTGCGCGTCCGCCTGGGCCTCTGCTCTGGCGTCGGCCTTGGCCTCCTTCAAGGCGTCGTCGGCGCGCAGCGGTTCGTGGCGCTCGTCCAAACGCACGCGGCCATCCTTCATGGTGATCACCCGGCTGGCGAACGAGGCGATGTCCGGTTCATGGGTGACCAGAATGATGGTGATACCGGAGCGCCACAACGCCTGCAGCAGGGCCATCACCTCGATGCTGGTCACCGAGTCCAGGTTGCCCGTGGGCTCGTCGGCCAGGATGACCTTGGGCTCGCTGACCAGGGCGCGGGCGATGGCCACGCGCTGTTGCTGACCGCCTGACATCTGGTTGGGGTGGTGGTGCAGGCGATCGCCCAGCCCCACCCGCTGCAACGCCGCTTCGGCGCGCCGGCCCCGGTCGGCGGTGCTGACGTCGGTGTAGATGAGGGGCAGCTCGACGTTCTCCAGGGCGCTGGTGCGAGACAGCAAATTGAAGCTTTGAAACACGAAGCCCAGCGTGCGATTGCGGATGCGGGCCAGCTGGTCAGAGCTGAGCCCCGAGATCTCGTGCCCATCCAGCCAGTAAGCGCCCGACGTCGGTTTGTCCAGGCAGCCCAGCACGTTCATCAGCGTCGATTTGCCCGAACCCGACGACCCCATCACCGCCACGAACTCGCCCGCGCCAATCGACAGCGTCACCCCGCGCAGGGCGTGCACCTCGACGTCACCCATCTTGTAAACCTTGGTGACGTCCTGGATCAGCACCATGGCGGGGGCCGCCGACGGCGCAGCGGTGGGGACGGTCGAGGAGGCTCGATGGGGCATGGCGGTCAGCTCAGAATAGGCGGCGGAAGGGCGCCGCGCCGCCCGCGCCCTTGGCGCCGTCCAGTCCCGAAGCGTCGGTGATGGCCCGGTCGCCGGGCTGAAGCTGCGGCGATTCGATCTCCGTGGTGACGCCGTCCGAAAGACCGATGCGCACCGCCACCGGCAGCGGCGCGTTGTCGCGCAGCACCCACAGCGTGCGGCGATCGGGCGGTTCGCCGTCGGCGCCTCGCTGGCGGCGCTGACCGCCACCCCCGCCGCCAGTGGTCGGGCCACCGCCGCCGCCCGCCCGGCGACCAGCGCCAGCGCCAGCGCCGCCGCCGCCGCCGCCAGCGCCACCGGCGCCGGTGTTTCCACGCAAGTCGGGCGGCGGCTGGAAGCGCAGCGCCGCGTTGGGGACCCGCAGGGCGTCGTCCTTCTGATCGTAGATGAACGTGACCGTGGCGGTCATCCCCGGGCGCAGCTCGAGACCGTTGTTGTCGACGTCCACCACCGCGTCATACGTCACGACGTTCTGCACCGTCTGCGGGGCATTGCGTATCTGGCGGATCACCCCCTTGAACCGTCGCGCCGGGAAGGCATCGACGGTGAACGTGGCGGGCAGGTCGGCGCGCAGCTTGCCGATGTCGGCTTCCGCCACGCTGGTGTCGACCTGCATCTTGGTCAGATCCTGGGCGATGACGAACAGCGTGGGCGCCTGTAAGGACGCCGCGACCGTCTGCCCGACATCGACGCTGCGAGAGATCACCACGCCGGTGATGGGCGACAGGATGGTGGTGTAGTTGAAATTCACCCGCGCCTGGTTCAACGACGCCTTGGCCTGCGCCACCTGCCCCTGGGCCGCCACCACGTCGCCGGCGGCGGCCTTGGCGTTGGCCCGCGCCGTGTCCAGATCTGACTGGGCGATCACCTTGCGCCGGGCCAGCTCCTCGGCGCGGGCCAGCTGCGCCTGGGCGTCCTCGGCGCGGGCCTGCAGCTTTGTCAGGTTGCCGCGCGCGGCGATGTCGTTGGCCTGGGCCTGCTCCATGGCCGCCTGAAAAAGCTGCGGCTCGATCTTGGCGATGACCTGGCCCTTCTTCACCTGGGAATTGAAGTCGACCAGGATCTGGCTGAGCCGGCCCGACACCTGGCTGCCGACTTGGACGGTGACCAGCGCGGACAAAGTTCCCGTCGCGGTGACCTTTGCCATGATCGAGCCGCGGTCGATGGGCACCGTCTCGAAGTGAACCACCGGCTTGCGTGTGGAGCGGTAGTAGAACGTCCCCCCCACGGCGGCCAGCACGGCAAGTCCAGCAGCGATGATCCCTGTGCTTGATCGGTTCATGGTCCCCTTGGATTCCTCGACGCCCGCGCGTCAGACACCTGACGCGGCGGCGTCGGTAGACGGTAACTCACCTTCGGACGAATTCCTTCCGAGTAAGAAGAGGATGGGTCATTTCAACTATTCCCGTACACCTAACGAACGAATCTCCGTCGGTGTCCAGCCATGACCGGAATGAAGGCCGCCGGCAGTCGCATGGGTGCAGTGATGGCCGCCTTTACGGCGGTGGTGGGCGCCGGCTGCAACATCGAGGGGCAGATCGAGGACCCGCCGCGGTCCGCGCCAGGGATGCTGCACCAGCGATCGGAGATCAACAGCGACGTCGCCGGGCACTGGTACCTCGATCGCGGTGGGCAACGCCTCACGCTGACGATCATCGACGATCATGGGACGCCGACCGGTTTCATTCTGCCCGAGCGGTCCGGCGCGACCATGCTTCCGCTGACGAACCTCAGCGGATCGAGATCGCCGTCCGAGCTGACCTTTCAGACGATGGAAGGCGACGGGACGATGGTCTGGTACCGCCTGCAGATGGCCGACGGGATCACCGTCGGTCGATTCGCTCGAACGACCAGCGCCGAACGCCCCGACCAGTCGTTGTTTCAGGGGCAGCTGATGGGGTGGCGGGACGAGACGTTCAGCGGCGACGGCGTGCCCCGCGTCTTTGAAATCACGGTGCCGAACCAGTTTCAGGGGGTGCTCCGTCTGGACCGTCCCCTGGCAACCGCCGCCTCGTCGATCGGACAGCTGAAGATCTACGCCGACAATCACGGCGCCATGCCCAGCACGCTCAACGAGCAGCTGTCGGAGGACGTGGCCGTGACGGTCTGGGACGGCACTCGGTTGCGTTTCGTTCGCTCGGCGTCGCCCTACAAGGAACAGTTCGATGGCGTGGTCTCCGGGCGTCTGATCGCCGGGACCGTCAGCCGGCCGGAAGGAGATGCCAGCGCCGTCATTCCCTGGACCGGCGAGCGCGTGGAGATCCTCAGCCATGGAGTCGACGCCCGTCCAGCCGCCATCATGAACGACTGGCAAAACCGCACTCGCCAGCGGTTGAGTCGCCTCATCATGGCCGGCAACCCGGCGCCCTTGACCACCTCGGTCTCGGTCCTGTCGACGCGCGCACCGCTGGAACAGCTTGCTGTGCCGCAGACGCGCGACGACGATTTTGCCCGCTGGCCACAAAACTATCGCCTGGACGAGCTGTACTGGCGGCACACGTTGCCCAACCCGTACGGTTCCGACGCCCTGGTCCGCGAGGCCCACGGATTCCTGGCGGTGCCCACCACCGAACCGCCGGCCCACGGTTATCCGGTGGCGCTGGCGTTGAACGGCCACGGCGGCAGCGCGCTGACGGATTTCAATCCGCAGAACCCGACCTACTGGTACGGCGATGGCTTCGCCCGACGGGGTTACATCGTGGTCGCCGTCGACATCTCTCATCGTCCCCTGGGCGATCGACAGACCCTGTACGACAACGAGCAGACCGGCGACGATCCGGCCAACGGCAATGGGACGCACCCGGCGATCAGGGACGCCGGGTTCCTGTCGGACTGGGAAGAGGACGGCGAACGGGCCTGGGATGCCATGCGCGCCCTGGATTACGTGCTGGCCCGACCGGACGTCGACCCCAGCCGGGTGACCGTGGTGGGGCTGTCCATGGGGGGCGAGGTGACCGATTGGGTGGGCGCGCTGGACACGCGCGTTGGCGCCACGCTGGCCGCCGGCAGTCCGCCCGATCTGGCGGTGATGCAGCTGCTGGGCAACCATCCCTGCTTCAACTGGATCCGGGGACGCGTGCGCGAGTATGTGGATCCCGCCGATCTGCACGCGCTGGTGGCGCCCCGGACCTTGATCCTCGAGACCGGACTTCTGGACAACACGTACTCGGGCAGCGCGTTTCCGTTCGCCAGCGCCAAGCAGGTGGTCCGTCGCGCGCAGCCGGCCTTTGATGCGCTGGGCGGCGCCATGATTCATTACATGCACGACGGAGGACATCTGTTCCGGGTGGGTGACGCCGCGCCCGGCTTCGACACCGGCAACGGGGTCACCGCGCCCATGCTGACCGCCCCGGAGACAGACGACGATTCCTCCGAAGCGTGGGAGTCCGATCGCTCGACCACCGTCTACAGCGTCACCTCCCTGTTCGACATCCTGCCGAGGTAAGCCGCGTTCCCGATTGGCGTCGAAATTGGCTGCGGGGGTCCGCTCGATGTACCTATGAGGCGTGGTTGACACGTCGGCGATCGTTTCGGCGCTGGCGCCCGGGGTGGCGCTGACCAGCGCGGCCATTTACTGGGCCAACCTGCAGTCGCGCCTGGACGCCCTGGCCACCCGCGTTCGTTCGCTCAACACCGAGCTGCGCAGCGAGACCGCGGGCACGCCGCGGGCGCTCAGCGTCCAGCGGCAAGTGGCCATGGTCGCGGAGCGGTCGCGTGTCCTGCACATCGGCGTGGTGCTGTCGGTGATCGCGCTGGTCGGATTCCTCGGCTCGAGCGCGATGCTGTTCGTGGCCACCCAGAACAGTCGAGTGGCCATCATCATTGCCACCGGGCTGTTCATGATCGGTCTTCTGTCTCTGGGCGGTTCGTTGCTGACCACGCTGTGGGAGATGCTCTGGGCGCGCCGCTCACTGGACGAGGACATCAGCAGCAGCCGGCCGCGCGATCGCGCAGCCTGACGCGCGGTCTGTGAATCGCCGCGCGCTCAATTGACGTGGTTACGTCTTGCATGCAACGATGCTGCGTGCCAGCCGTGGACAGACCTGTTGCGAGGCGAGCGAGAGAGACAGTCGTCGGGACTGGCGCGGTCCTTCTGGCATCCTGGATGCTGGCTACGACAGCGACGGCGACAGCGACGGCGTCGGCCGAGGAGGGTGAGATCGGCGGTCCGCCGCCCATCGAAACTCACGGTTTCGTCAGTCAGGGCGGGATCAAATCGACTGACTACAACTATCTGGTCAATTCAAAGAGAGGCAGCGCCGACTTTACCGAAGTCGGCATCAATTTCACCACCCGCCCCACGGACAATCTTCGGCTGGGCGTGCAACTGTTCGCGCGCCGCCTCGGCACCACCGGCAACTTCAACGCCAAGGCCGACTGGTTCTACTTCGACTACCACTGGCGCGACTGGTTGGGTCTGCGCGCAGGGCGGGTCAAGCTGCCGTTCGGTCTTTACAACGAGATCAATGACGTCGATTCGGCGCGCACCGCCATCCTGATGCCGCAGTCGCTTTACCCGCTGAGCAGCCGCGATTTCTTGCTGGCCCAGAATGGCGCCGAGCTTTATGGCTACGTTCGCCTGGGCGACGAGGGCGGGGCCCTCGACTACCGCCTCTATGGGGGCGCCCTTCAGGTCGACATTCCGAACCAGACCGGTTCGCCCCTTCAAATAGCCTCCGTCGAGACGCCCTACGTCGCCGGCGGCCGGTTGCTCTGGGAGACGCCGCTGGACGGATTACGGGTGGGCGGCAGCGTTCAGGCGCTGCGCCTGAACCTGAACGTAAGCGAGATGATGATGCCCTTCACGCTGGCGATCCCTGCCGTGCTCTGGGTCGCCTCCGCCGAGTACACCCTCCGCGACCTCCTGCTGGCCGGCGAGTACGGCCGCTGGTACTCGAGCCTGGAGAGCAGCGCACCGATGCTGTTCCCCGGCACCGGCACGGTCACCAGCGAGCGTCTCTATGGAATGGCCACTTATCGCGTGAACCCCATGTTCCAGCCGGGGGCGTACTATTCACTCTTCTTTCCGAACGTGTCGAACCGGAATGGCATCGCCGCCAATCAGCACGACTGGGCGCTGACGCTGCGCTTCGACGTCAACACACACTTTCTGGTCAAGGTGGAAGGGCATTACATGCACCACGCCGCCGGATTGACGTCGGCACTGAACGGCGGGGCCAAGATGGACACGCTGACCAACGACTGGCTGGTGCTCCTGGTAAAGATGACGGCGTACTTCTGAGGTGGCCGTGGCGCAACGTCGTTTCATCCTGATCGCGATTTCGGCGCTGATGGCCGCCGCCGTCGCCGATCATCCCGACGCTGTCGGTGCCGGCGCACCGCCCGGTTATCGCATCGTGGTCAACCCGCAGAACGCAGCCGTCAGCGTCGAGCGGAAATTCATTTCTGACGCTTTCTTGAAGAAGGTGACCCGCTGGCCTGACGGCGAACCGATCCGCCCCGTTGATCAGCAGCCCGAATCGCCGATGCGTGCCCGTTTCTCCGACGAGGTGGTCAAGCGGTCGGTGTCGGCGGTGAAAAGCTACTGGCAGCAGCTGGTGTTCTCCGGGCGGGAAATCCCCCCACCCGAGCTGGACAGCGACGAGGAAGTCATCCGTTACGTCCTGCGATTCCCGGGCGCCGTTGGCTACGTCTCTGGCGCGGCCAGCGTGGACCGTGTCAAGGTTGTTACGGTCAAGTGAGCCGGCCATGCGTCTTTCTTTTCGCGCCAAGCTGACCGCGATCGTCGCCACCGCGACGCTGGCGTTCATTGTCCTGCTGGTCAGCAGCAACAGCATCTCCAACCGGACGCAGAGCCAGCTCAACGAGATCGAGACCAGGTACCTGCCCCGACTGGAGCTGGGACCGCGCCTGGAGACCCAGTTCCAGCACCTGCAGCGTGGGCTGCAGGACGCGGTTGCCGCCCGCGACAGCGACGCGCTGGAGGCCACGCGCGCCATCAAGGAGACGCTGCTGGGGCAGCTGCACGCGGCCCGAAACATCGCCGATCCCGTGCAGTCGACCACGCTGCGCAACGCGATCGAGGAATACTACGCCGCCGCCTACGACGTCTCCCGGCGGATCATCGGTGGCGAGACCGGCGAGGCGATGGTGCGCTGGATGGGGGCGATGCAGGTCAAGCAGGGCCAGGCCGCCCGCATCCTCAAGGAGACGACGGCCTTCGATCGCAACGAGCTGGCCGAGGCGTTCGCGGCGGCTTCGCGCGCCCAGGTGGCGGCCACCCGGCTGCGCTTCCTGGTCATCATCGGTTGCCTGGGCGTGGTGATCCTGCTGTCGGCGCAGCTGGGCCGTGGCGTGTTGCGCGCCCTGTCCGAGTTGACGGTGGGGTTGGAGCGCTTCGGCAAAGGCGATTTTCATCAGCCCATTCGCATCGTCAGCGCGGACGAGCTGGGCCAGGTGGGGGAGCAGGCCAACCGGATGGCGGCCAGCCTGCATCGCCTGGGAATAGAGCGCGAACGTTCGGACTGGCTGAAGGCAGGTCACGCCGGCCTGGTGGTGGAGATCCGGGGCGAGCTGGAGGTCAAGGAGGTGGCGGATCGCGCCACCACGTTCCTGGCGCGTTACGTGGGCGCGGCGGCGGCCGCCCTTTACGTCAGCGAGCCGGACAGCACGCTGAAACTGACCGGTCAATACGCGGTGGCGCCCGGCAGCGGGCCCGGCGACGCGGCGCCGTCTTTTCGGCAGGGCGAGGGCCTGATCGGTCAGGCGGCCATCATCGATCGCATCACCATCATCAACGATCCCCCCGCTGATTTTCTGCACGTTCGCTCGGGGCTGGGGGAGGGCGCTCCCCGGGTCATCGTCCTGCTGCCGATCCTTCAGTCGCAACCGGGCCGTGTGGCCGCCGTGCTGGAGCTGGCACTGTTTCGCGCCTGGGCAGAGCCGGACACCGAACTTCTGATGCAGGTGCGCGAGACGCTGGCCATCGCCCTGGACGGAGCGCGTTCGCGGGCGACGACGCGCGATCTGCTGGCGGAGTCGCAGCGGCAGACGGAGCAGCTCTCGTCGCAGGAGGAGGAGCTGCGGGCCATCAACGAAGAACTGCAGTCGCAGCAGGAAGAGCTGCGCCAGACCAACTCCGAGCTGGGCGTTCGTGCCAAGGAGATGGACGAGCAGCGGCGAATCCTGGAGAACAAGAACCTGGAGCTGCAAGATGCGCGCACCCGCCTCGAGCACAAGGCGGCCGAGCTGACCACGGTCAGCTCGTACAAGTCGCAGTTTCTGGCCAACATGTCACACGAGCTGCGCACGCCGCTGAACAGCATGCTGCTGCTATCCAGCCTGCTGGCCGACAACGACGGCGGCAACCTGACCGCCAAGCAGGTCGAGTTCAGCAAGACGATTCACGCCGCCGGCAAGGATCTGCTGGCCCTCATCAACCAGGTTCTGGATCTGGCCAAGATCGAATCGGGCAAGCAGGAGGTTCGCAACGAACCGGTTCCCCTGCAGGCCGTCGTCGATCACATGGAGCGTGTCTTTCAGCCGCTGGCCCGGGAGAAGGGTCTGGAATTCTCCATCGTCGTGGGGACCGGGCTGCCGGCCACCATCAACACCGATCGCCGCCGGCTGGAACAGGTCCTGAACAACCTCATCGGCAATGCCATCAAGTTCACGCCCAAGGGGCGCGTCACCCTGCGCGTGGATCGTCTGCCGTCCGATGCGCCGCCGCCGCCGCGGGACGTCCCGCGCGACAAGGCCGTGGCGTTCGCCGTGACCGACACCGGCCTGGGGATCGCGCCTCTCGATCAACAGCGGGTCTTTGCCCCCTTCGAGCAGGTCGATGCCGCCACCGATCGGCGTTACGGCGGCACTGGCCTGGGCCTGGCCATCTCCCGGGAGCTGGCCGAGTTGCTGGGCGGCGAGCTGCGCTTGCAAAGCGCGCTGGGCAAGGGCAGCACCTTCACCTGCGTGCTGCCCGAGGAGCCGCCGCCAACCGTGGGCGGTGATGGCCTGCAGCACGGGCGGGCGACGTCGGCGTCGGCCAGGGGAATGGGCGGCCTGGCGGAGAACATCGTGGCCGCCACCCGCGAGTCTGGCCCGGCGTCGGGCGCCGGCACCGGCGAAGGCGAGCCGACCCTGCTGCTGATCGAGGACGACGTGGTGTTCTCCAACGCCTTTGCCGACATCATTCGCGATCAGGGGCTTGGCTGTGTGGTGGCCAACAAGGGGCAAGACGGGCTGCGCCTGGCCAAGGAACGCAAACCGAGGGGGATCATTCTCGACGTTCGCCTGCCCGACATCGACGGATGGACGGTCATGCACGCCCTGCGCGCCGATCCGGAGACCGCCGCCATTCCCGTTCACTTCGTCTCTGCCCTGGACGCCGCCGAGCGTGGCCTGGCCCTGGGCGCCATCGGCTATCTGTCAAAACCAGCCAGCCACCGCGAGCTGGAACAGGTGGTGGAGGCGCTGGTCCCGCGCCAGTCGGACCAGGCGCCCCGCATCCTGGTGGTCGAAGACGACGTCGTCACCGGCGAATCGCTGCTGCGGCGGCTGTCCGCGCTGTCCCTGGACGTCCACCACGTCACCAGCGCCCGGCACGCGCTGCAGGCGCTGAAAGAAGGCCGGTACGCGGTGATGATCCTTGACCTGTCGCTGCCCGACATGGACGGTCTTCAGCTGTTGAAATCGCTGCAAGAGCAGTGCGGCGGCGACATGCCGTCGGTGGTCGTCTACACGGCGCGCGCCCTCAGCAAGGCCGAGGTCAAGACGCTGGAGGCCTATACCGAAGCGGTGGTGCTGAAGGAGGGGTCGTCGACAGAGCGACTGGTCGACGAGGTGCGCCTGTTCGTGCGCCGTCTCAAGGAGGGTCTGGGCGTGCGCCGGCCGCGGACCAGCCATCTGCGCCCCATCTCGCTGGAGCTGCAGGGCAAGAAGGTGCTGATTGCCGACGACGACATGCGGGCGCTGTACGCCTTGTCGGCCACGTTGCGCGCCAAGGGGATCGACGTGTTGACCGCCGACAACGGCAGCGCCGCCCTGACCATCCTCGCCCAGCACCCGGACGTCGACTCGGTGCTGATGGACATCATGATGCCCGAGATGGACGGCTATGAAGCCATGCGCCGCATCCGGTTGCAGCCCCAGCACGCCCAGTTGCCGATCGTGGCCCTCACCGCCAAGGCGATGGCCGGTGACGAAAAGAAATGTCTGGAGGCCGGGGCCACCGCCTACCTCCCCAAGCCGGTTGATCCCGACCGCTTGCTGGCGCTCCTGTCGGACTATCTGTCGAAAGGTGCTACCGGTGCCAGCTGAGGCCGCCCAGATCGAGGAGATCGAGATTCGACTTTTCCTGGAAGCGATCCACCTCCGTTACGGCTATGACCTGCGCGACTATTCACCGGCGTCGATGCGCAGGCGCCTGATGGCCGCGCTGGCCAAGACCGGCCTGCCCCACCTGGGCGAGCTGCAGCACCAGGTCCTGCTGGATCCCGAGTTTTTTTCGGTGGTCCTGGAAGATCTGACCGTGCGGGTCAGCGAGATGTTTCGAGATCCCAGCTTTTACCGGGCTTTTCGCAGCGAGGTGGTTCCCATCCTGCGCACCTACCCGCTGCTGAACATCTGGCACAGCGGCTGCGCGTCGGGGGAGGAGGCCTTCTCGTCAGCGATGGTTCTGACCGAGGAGGGGCTTTACGAGCGCACCCAGATCTACGCCACCGATCTCAGCGCGCGAGCCCTGGAGCAGGCCAAGCAGGGGGTCTATCCGGCCGACAGCATCCCCCAGTGCCAGGCCAACTATGAAGCGGCCGGGGGCACGTCGTCCTTCAGCGCCTACTATCGTTCGGCCTATGATCATTTTGCTATGCGTGAGTCTCTGCGCCGGCGCATTCTATTCTTTCAGCACAATCTGGTCTCCGATCACGTGTTCGGCGAAATGCACGTCATCTTCTGTCGCAACGTCCTCATCTATTTCGAACCTGCGCTGCGCCAGCGGGTGCTGAGAAAATTCAAGGAGAGCCTTTGCCCCGGCGGATTCCTTTGCCTGGGCGGCAGCGAACGGCTGGCCCCTGCGTATAACGAAACCTTTTCGTCGTTCGACGAGCGTGAACGCATCTATCGGTATGGGGGCTAGGTGAGCAGCCCCGCGCCCAAGCCGGCCGTGCTGGTCGTCGACGACGTCGAGGCGAACCTGGTGGTGATGGAGGCGCTGCTGGGCAGCGTCGACTGTGAGATCGTGCGCGCCACC
>DATLVT010000415.1:0-9542 GCA_035577105.1 Polyangia bacterium | reverse complement strand
GGAAGGTTCAAGCGGCCCCCGTGCGGCCGCTGGATCTGATTCAAGGCGCTGCGACGCCCTGCCGACCAAGCACGAATCTTTTCCAGATCACCTCACCGCGGCCGCGTGAGGGCCGCGTCCCCGCCGAGGCTCTGCCCCACGCCTCCTCCCCCTCGCCGGAAGGAATGGAGCGGCCTTCGCCCGCAAGATGTGACGAATCATGAGGCTCAAACACCGAATGGCGCGCGCGCCCTAATGGGTTTGCTTGGAGCGAAGCAGCACTGCGCGCCTGCGAACTGCGCGCGGGAGGGAACCCCACCCCTGCCGCCTCCTTATGACTACGCTCGCGGTGCCCCTGGACTGCCCGTCATTCCGGATCCGTAGCCAGGGGTAAAAAGAGGAGACACAAGTGGTGTACCGCCTGTTCGCCGAGCCATTTCAATAGATCGAGGAGCAGGCGGTACACCACTTGTGTCCTTCCGTTCTTCCCTGGGTCGCCCGCATGCGCAGTGAACGTAGTCCCCAGGAAGGCGGGAGCGGTGGGGTTCCCTGCCGCGCGCAGTTCGCAGGCGCGCAGTACGTCGTCGCTCCCAGCAAACCCATAAGGCGCGCGCGCCGTTCGGTGTTTGAGCACGGGAGGGAACCCCACCTCTGCCGCCCCCGCGACGAAGCGAATGGAGCCCCACCTCACGTCCCACCGCCCCCCGCCTTCCCCACAGCCTCCCCGGTGCGGCAGGAGTCGCGTGGAACGCAGGCGGCTTGGCCGCAGGAGTTCCGTCGCGGGAGGTCTGGAACCCTCTCAGGGTTCCAGAGTCAATGCTATCATTTCGCCCTCATGAGCCTGCGGGTCCCCATCGCCGTTCCGGTATCGATCAGCGCCGGCGGGCGCCGCGTTTTTCGGCTGGCGCGGAGCATCGGCGAGGATGGCCTGCGGCTGCAGCGTCCGGCCCCTTTTGAGCCGCGCCGCCCGGTCGACATCCGGTTCGTGCTGCCCGACGAGACGGCGGCCATCGCGGTGCGCGCCGA
Organism: Polyangia bacterium; assembly: GCA_035577105.1. Classification (GTDB taxonomy): domain Bacteria; phylum Myxococcota_A; class Polyangia; order Fen-1088; family Fen-1088; genus DATKEU01. The sequence goes on along the minus strand of DATLVT010000415.1, from coordinate 8,537 downwards.
GGTGGGCAACACCGACGAGGACGATGACGCCGCCGAGCGTTCGGAAGGGCGGGAGCTCTTCTTCATTGAACCGCCTGAAGCTGATCGCGCGCTGGTGCGGCGGTATGTCACCACGCGGCTCGGTCAGCCCGGATGAGCGCGCACGACCGCGAGGCGAGCGATAACCCGAAACCGGGCGACGGCGGGGCGCTGTCGCCCGTCGACCGCCTGGAGGCGATGGAGCGCCGCGCGCTGGAAGCGGGTGGCGCCGAACGCGTCGCCCGTCAACACAAGGCCGGCAAGCTGACCGCGCGCGAACGCATCGAGCTTGTCTGCGATCCCGGCACCTTCGTCGAGCTGGACAAGTTCGTCACCCACCGCTGCACCGACTTCGGCATGGCCGAAAACAAGATCCTCGGCGACGGTGTGGTCACCGGCCACGGCCTGGTGCACCGCCGCCCGGTATTCCTGTTCGCCCAGGACTTCACCGTGTTCGGCGGCTCGCTGTCAGAATCGTACGCGCGCAAGATCGTCAAGGTGATGGACCTGGCCATGAAATCGGGCGCGCCCGTCATCGGCCTCAACGATTCGGGCGGGGCGCGTATTCAAGAAGGCGTGGTATCGCTGGCCGGGTACGCGGATATTTTCCTGCGCAACACGCTGGCCTCGGGCGTGGTCCCGCAGCTCTCGGCCATCCTGGGCCCCTGCGCGGGCGGCGCCGTCTACTCGCCGGCCATCACCGACTTCATCTTCATGGTCGAGGGATCGAGCTATATGTTCATCACCGGCCCCGAGGTGATCAAGGCGGTCACCCACGAGGAGGTGACCAAGGAAGAGCTGGGCGGCGCCCACGCCCACGCGGCGCGGTCGGGCGTCGCCCACCGCGCCTTCGCCGACGAACCGGCCTGTCTGGAGGCGCTGCGCGAGCTGCTGACGTACCTGCCCCAGAACAACCGCGAGGATCCGCCGCGTCTGCCCACGCGCGACAAACCAGACCGCGAGGATCGCGCGCTGGACACGCTGATCCCCGCCGACCCGGCCAAACCGTACGACATGAAGGAACTGCTGGCGCGCGTGGTGGACGACGGTCGCCTGTTCGAGATCCAACCTGAATACGCGCCCAACATCGTGGTGGCCTTTGCCCGCCTGAATGGCCGGCCAGTGGGGCTGGTGGCCAACCAGCCGGCGCACCTGGCCGGCTGCCTGGACATCAACGCGTCTCTGAAGGCGGCCCGCTTCGTGCGCTTCTGTGACTGCTTCAACATCCCGCTGGTCACCTTCGTCGACGTCCCCGGGTTCTTGCCCGGCACCGCGCAGGAGTTCGGCGGCATCATCAAGCACGGCGCCAAGCTGCTGTACGCCTTTGCCGAGGCCACCGTGCCCAAGCTGACCGTCATCACGCGCAAGGCGTACGGCGGCGCCTATGACGTCATGTCGTCCAAGCACATCCGCGGCGATCTGGGCTTCGCCTATCCGTCAGCCGAGATCGCGGTGATGGGCCCCGACGCCGCCGTGAACATCGTCTTTCGCGACGAGCTGGCCAAGGCCAGCGATCCGGCGGCGGCGCGCGCCCGCTATCTGGCCGACTACCGCGAAAAATTCGCCAACCCGTACACCGCGGCGGCGCTGGGCTACGTCGACGAGGTGATCCGCCCGCGCGAGACCCGCAGCCGTCTATGCCGGGGCCTGGACGTGCTGGCCAACAAACGCGACACCAACCCGCCCCGCAAGCACGGGAACATTCCGTTATGACAGGCCGGACAGCAGCACGCACGCTGGCCGCGGTCGTCGTTCCGCTGGCGCTGGTCCTGACAGTGACCGTGACCGGCTGCGCGACGGCGCCCCGCCCGGTGACCAAGATCGTCAACGGTCACATCGTGGTGTCGCGCCCCATCAGCCCGGCCGCGTACGAACACGTCACCCGCGCGCTGCTGTACGAGGAGGAAGAGCGCTGGGAAGAGGCCGCCGCCGAGCTGCAGCGCGCGTTGCCTTTTGACAGCGAGGCGCCCGAGCTGCACGCCCACCTGGCCGAGCTGTTCATCAAGCTGGGACGCCTGGACGACGCCGGCGATCAGGTGCAGCGCTCGCTGCGCGTGCAGCCAACGGTGGACGGCTGGGTGGCCAGCGCCCACGTACGGCAGGCGCGCGGTGACATCGCCGGCACCCTGGATTCGCTGCGCCACGCGGTGGCCCTGACCCGCGATGACGAGGATCCCGACGGAGCCGAGCACGCCTATCTGGAGCTGGCGGAAGAAGAGATCGTCGCGCTGGAGATCGACGCCGCCTTTCAAACCACGCGGCAGCTGGTGGGGATCTCGCCCGATTCACAGCGGGCGCGCGTGCAGCTGGCGGCGCTGGCCTGGGCCCTGGGGAAACTGGACGACGCGGAGAGCAGCCTGCGGGCCGCCCTGGAGCAAGAGCCCGGCGACGTGGAATCGCGTTTGATGCTGGCCGAGCTGCAAGTGGCGTCCGGAAAGATCAAGGCGGCCAAGGCCAGTTTTCGAGAAGCCATGGATCGTTCGGATTCGCCGCTGGAGATCGCCGCCGCCTTCGTCGGCTGGTTGACGGCGCGCGGGGACAAGGCCGAGGCGACGGAGATCGCCGATCGGCTGACGGCCGAGGGAAATGATCCGCAGAGCCTGGAACAGATGAGCCGCATCGAGCGCGCCGCCAAGCGCAACACCCGCGCCCAGGAGCTGGCCAGTCGCGCCGCCAAGGCGGGGGCCACCGCCGGCCGCGTGGCGCTGCTGGTGGGCGCCGCCCAGGCCGCCGAGGGGAAGAACCCGGCGGCGGTGATGAGCTATCTGTCGGTGCCGACGGACAGCTCGGAGTATCTGGACGCGCGGCTGCGGGCTGCCGAGCTCTTGCGCGACCAGGGCAAGACCGACGAGGCCGGCAAGCTGATCGACAAGGAGCTGGCCGCCGTCAGCGACGCCGACGCGCGTGCGTCGCTGCTGATCGGGCGCAGCCTGATCGACGAAAAGGTGGGCGACGCCGCCCGGGCAGCGCGACGGCTGGACGACGGGCTGGTCAAGGATCCAGGCAATCAGCGCCTGCTGATGGCGCGCGCCGCGGTGGAGGATCGCCGCGGCGACTGGCGGTCGGCGCTGACCTTCGGCGAGAAGGTGCTGTCGAAGGATCCGCGCAACGTCGAGGCCCTGAACTTCGTCGGCTTCGTCGCCGCCGAGCACGCCTTCGAGCTGCCACGCGCCACGCGTCGCCTGCAGGCGGCCATCGCGCTGAACCCCGGCACGGGCGGCATTCTGGACAGCCTGGGCTGGGCGTATTTTCGCGCCGGCGATCTGGCCCGGGCGGCGCTGTTTCTGGATCAGGCCAACCGCCTGGACCCGGGCGATCCGGAGATCCTGGAGCACCTGGGCGATCTCTCGGCCGGGCGCCAGGACCCGGCGCGCGCCCTGGAGATCTACCGCCAGGCTCAGTCGCTGTCCCCCTCTGACCGCGTGGCGCGCGAGCTGCAAGATCGCGTGCGCACGCTGGAAGCAAAGAGCGCGGCGGGACGATGATCGGGCGGCGGCTGGCCGCGCCTGACCGACGTCATCGGGTCAGCGCCTGGGTTCTTGCGACGGCGCTGCTGTTGCTGCTGGCCTGCGCCGTCGGCGCCGGCGGGTGTCGAACCGCGCCGGCCGCCCAGCGCCCCACCCCCGGCCCCTCCGCCGAGGAGCTGCGCACGGTGCTGGCGACCCGCCAGGCGGCCATCCGAGCGATGAACGCCCGCGTGCGCGCCACCAGCTGGATCGGCGGCGAACGCCTGCGCGCGTCGGTGCTGATGCTGGTGACCCGCGCTGGCCAGTTGCGTTTCGAAGCCGAGGTCAGCCTGCAAGGAACGGTCTCCATTTTGACCACCGACGGCGTTCAGTTCTCGCTGCTGGACCTGCAGAAGAACGAGATGCACCGAGGCCCGGCCTGTCCGTCCAACGTCGCCTCGCTGATCCGCATCCCGCTGGCGCCGTCGGAGGTGGCGGCCATCTTGCTGGGCGACGTGCAGCTGGAACCGCCGGCGGGAGAAGCCAGCGACCAGGTGACCTGGGATCCGGCGCGCGGCGCCGACGTGCTGACCCGCACCGACGCCGGCGGTCGCCGGACGCGCCTTTATTTTCAAGAGCACGGCCGCGATCGCGATCTGATCGGCGTTGTGCGTGAGGATTCGCGGGGCGTGCGGCTGTGGCAGACCGCCTATGACGATCTGCGCTCGGTCAGCACCGTGCGCTTGCCGGCGGTGATCCGGTTCGCCGAGGCCAACGAGAGCTTCGACCAGGGCGTCGAGGTGAAATTCAAGGACGTCACCATCAACGCCACGACGCGCCCGGAGGACTTCACGCTGGCGGTGCCGCAGGGCATCGCCCTGCACGAGGAGACCTGCGGCTCGTGAGTGTCGTCGGCGCAGCGAACGCCAGCGCAAGCGGAAGTCGTCTCTTGCAGGTACGCGGGCTGACCACCGCCGTTCGCAGCGGCGGGCAGGAGCTGGCGGCGGTTCGCGACGTGTCGTTCGACATCGGCGTCGGGCGGACGCTGGGGCTGGTCGGCGAGTCGGGCTGCGGCAAATCGCTGACCGCGCTGTCCATCCTGCGCCTGCTGCCTGAACCGGCGGTGCGCATCGTCAGTGGCGAGATCCGTTTCGACGGCGTCGACCTGGCCGGCGCGCCCGAGGCGGCGCTGCGCCAGATCCGCGGACGCCGCATCGCCATGATCTTTCAAGAACCGTCGACGGCGCTGAACCCGGTCAAGACCATCGCCGATCAGGTGGGCGAGCCGCTGCGCATTCACGAAGGCCTGTCGCGCCGACAGGCCGACGCGCGGGCCGTTGAACTGCTGGATCAGGTGGGAATTCCCGCCCCCGCCGAGCGGGCCCGGGCCTACCCGCACCAGCTCTCGGGTGGCATGAAGCAGCGGGCGACCATCGCCATGGCCCTGGCCTGCCGGCCGCGCCTGCTGATCGCCGACGAACCGACCACGGCCCTGGACGTGACAGTGCAAGCGCAGATCCTGCAACTGCTGGCGCGCCTGGGGCACGAAATGGGAATGGCGGTCCTGCTGATCACGCACGATCTGGGCGTGGTGGCCGAGACCTGCGACGACGTGGCCGTGATGTACGCCGGCCGCATCGTCGAGCAAGCGCCGGTCGCCGCGCTGTTCGCGGCGCCGGCGCACCCGTACACCGTCGGGCTGATGCGCGCCGTGCCGCGCGCCGAATCGACGAACCCGCCGCCGTCGCCAGGGGACGACCGATCGCCGCCCGGCGCGCGCGGTCGCCTGCTGGAGATCGCGGGCACGGTGCCGCCGCTGTCGGCGCCGCCGCCCGGCTGCGCCTTCGCCGATCGCTGTGAGCGCGTCCAGGACGACTGTCGGGCGGCCATGCCGGCGCTGACGGCGGGCGATGATCCGGAGCATCTGTTTCGCTGCCTTCATCCGCATCGGACCGATCAAGGCGGCGGACGGTTGGTGTGAAGGGAAGGCCGTCGTGTCGCTGCTGCGCGTAGAAGGTCTGGTCAAGCACTTTGCCCAGGGCGGTGGCCTGCGCGGACCGCGCGCCGTGGTGCATGCCATCGACGGCGTGTCGTTCTCCCTCGCCCAGGGCGAAACGTTGGGCCTGGTCGGCGAATCGGGCTCGGGAAAGACGACCCTGGGCCGGACCGTGTTGCGCCTGGCGCCGCCCACCGCGGGCTCGGTGGTGTTCGACGGGACGGACCTGGGCACGCTGTCGCGACCGGCCTTGCGGCAAATGCGCCGCCACATGCAGATGATCTTTCAGGACCCGGTCGGGTCGCTGAACCCGCGCCTGACCGTCGAGGACATCGTCGCCGAGCCCCTGGACATCCATCGTCTGACGACATCGAAGGCGGACCGCCGCGAACGGGTGAGCGGCCTCTTGCGCCGGGTGGGGCTGGGCCCGGAAGCGTTGCTGCGGCTACCGCACGAATTTTCCGGCGGCCAGCGCCAGCGCATCGGCATCGCCCGCGCCCTGGCCTCGCGCCCGCGCTTCATCGTCGCCGACGAACCGATCTCGGCCCTGGACGTTTCCATCCAGGCCCAGATCGTGAATCTGCTGGGCGACCTGCAGGCCGCCGACGGGCTGGCATTTCTCTTCATCTCGCACGACCTGAAAGTGGTGCGCCACCTCGCCCACCGCGTGGCGGTGATGTACCTGGGCCAGATCGTCGAGCAGGCGCCGGCGGCCGCCCTGTACGCCAGACCCGCCCACCCCTACACGCGCGCTCTGCTGTCCGCCATCCCGTCCATGGACCCCGGCCGCAAACGGCTCCGCGTGTTGCTGGAGGGCGACCCGCCGTCACCGCTGACGCCGCCGCCCGGCTGTCGCTTTCACCCGCGCTGCCCCATCTACGCCGAGAAGAAGGATCCGGTGTGCGTCGAGAAGATGCCCGCGCTGGCGCCGTTTGCGGGCGCGAGCGCGGAGCACGTGGCGGCCTGTCACTTCGCGGGGTGACGGATTCGGCGTGTCGCCGGTCAGAACCCGTTGCGCTGTCCGCGCGCCAGGATCTTCACGCTGGCGATCTTGACCGTCGCCAGGCCAGTCGAGTGCATTGTGTTCAACGATTGACTGGCAATGTTCGCCGGAAGCTTGGCGACATTGAGCGCCCACAGTTCGATCTCGTAGTTGCCGGGACCAGCGCCCGGCCCTTCATAGCCGGGCATACCGCCGAACGCGCTCTTCTGAGTCGCTCCAGCGGGATTTGTCGGCATTGCCCCTCGCGGCAAATTTGCAGGCAGCATCATCGTGCTGGCGGGGATGTCCCAGAGGATCCAGTGCGTGTTTTTCATGGTGGCGTCGAACATCGAAATCGCAAAACTCAGGGTGCCTGCCGGAACCCCATCCCACGCCAGCGCGGGTGATTGATTCATCGGAGCGGAGGCCGACGCGGGGAAGGCCAGGTTGTTTCCCATCATGACGAGCGTCGAGCTCTTGAAAGTCAGGGCGCCCGTGGATGCGTCTCCGGCGGTTTCCCCCGCCTCGGACGGATTATCCTTGGGAGCATCTGCAACGTCAGCCGCTCCGTCATTCACGGAACTGCCGCCGGATCCGCTGCCCCCCGTGCCTGAACCACCCGAACCGCTGCCCCCCGTGCCCGAACCACCCGAACCGCTGCCGCCGCTCCCGCTGCCACCGGAGCCCGAGCCACCGCTGCCCATTGCCCCGCCGGAACCGCCCGAACCACCGCCCGACGAGCAACCCAAAGCAACCAGCATCGAGAAACAGACAGTCCCGACAGCGAGACGCGAAGCGAAAGCGTGGCTCATCATGATCCTCCTAGGAAGATCGGAATCTAGCACCTTTCGGCGCCCGAAAAGATCGTTAAACCGGCAAGAAATCATGGTTGTGTCGCGTCGAAACCGATCAATGACCTGCATATTTTCTTGTGCTGCGCATGAAGTAACGATATCGACGAAAAATGGAGTTCATCAATGATCGGCCGCCCATGGAATGAAGGTGCTCCTCGAACAAAACGGTGGGATGATGCCGAGTCGTTGTTCTGGGGTAACGACAAACGCCTCGAGCTTCATGAGATCGATCGAGGCCGAGCGGGATCGTGATCATGGACCACGACACGATCGCAGCGTTCTTCCGCCGGGTCATTATCGGTACCTTCCCCCTCCTGATCGGCGGTCGCAGACCCTGTCCGCCTGTTGATCTCAACGTGCCGGTGTCGGCGACCGGATCCTTCGACGGCGGGATAAATGGGTGGGAGGGCGGCTTGGATGATGTGGCCGCGCGCTGCGCGGTATCGGCGACGGACTGCGAGGCCTACTGCAAAGCGGTGCTGTATCGCTATGACGTTCTATCTAATGTCAACAAGTGCGAGCGCCAGACGATCGATGGTGGCCTAGGGGTTCATATCGTTGGAACGCCGGGCTGTGTCGGCGGGCGACGTCCCGAGGGTCTGCTCGCAACCGTTCAAGCCGGTTCTGACGATAGTGTGGGCAGATGGTTAGGGGAAGCGGCTCACCTTGAGGCAGCGTCCGTGGACGCGTTCATGATATTGGCCGCGGAGCTTGATGCGCACGGCGCGGCCGGCGACTTGGTTCGTGCGGCGCGAGTCGCCGCAGACGACGAGCGCCGACACGCTCGCATGATGCGCGGGCTAGCCGCCCGCCGAGGTGTCGTGCCGTCTCCCGTGCGCATTGAGACACGGCCGCTCCGCTCCCTCGAGGAGATCGCGCGGGAGAACGCCATCGAGGGTTGCGTGCGGGAGACCTTCGCTGCGTTGCTTGCCTGCCGACAAGCGCAGGCGGCCGGCGATCCCGCGATTCGCAGTGCAATGGGTACCATCGCAACCGAAGAGACACGCCATGCGGCGCTGTCTTGGGCCGTCGACGCCTGGTCGGTTGGACAACTGAGTTTCGCCGCTCGCCGACGTGTGCGCGAGGCGCGGCGGGAGGCGGCGGACGCGGTTGTCCGCGGGGCCCAAGCCCCCACTGCTAGGTCGCTCCGCACCGAGGTTGGGCTACCGGAGCCATCAAAAGCCGTTGCCATTGCCGAGGCGTTGCGCGATCGGATCTGGTGAAGTCGTACCGCGCTCGAA
>DATLVT010000414.1:0-3745 GCA_035577105.1 Polyangia bacterium | reverse complement strand
CGGCGGTGGGTCTGGCAAGCGAGCGTAGATCCGACCCCGAACGATGCCGGCCGCTGCCTCTCGCCCGCGAAGGTAAGCCCACAAACCTCGGGCGGGTTCCTCTATCTGACGTTCGACGACCAGGTCGTGGAACTCGACGTCTCGCAGCTCGGTCTCCGTCAGCGTGGCCCCCTGGCCATCGGCCTGTGGCGGATCCAGCCAGGCGGACGCGAGCGCACTCTGGCGGACGACCCAGCCGCTGGCCGGCTCCGGTGGAGCGCCCTCCAGTCGTTTCGCATTGCGAACCTGTCCACGCAGAACGCGGATGGTGAAGGCTCGACCCCCTGGTGGCAGCCGCGTGTCATCGGATGGCGGCCGGGCCGTGAATCCCTCGAATTCTCCTTCGAAGTCGCCGACTATCCAGAATCCTCGGTTCAATCGGTAGGCGCCTTCTGAGCACGTCGCCGTTCGTAACAGGAGCAACGCTGCGACGGAGACTGTTTGTCCGGCACGTTGCCTGATCCGTTGCAGATCTTGCAGGCCGGAAAATCGCGCTCGACGATCTTGATGTAGTAGCCGGCGTTCGAGTCCGGATTCTCCTGTTTGAATTGCCAGTGCTCACGCGCCTCTTCGCGCGTGTCGTATTCTCCTCGCACGCCCTCCCACTGGTCGTCGTAGTTGAGGTACTCCTTGATGACTTGGTAGACGGTGTATTGGGGGGGCATTGAAGGCTCGCGGCGCGGTGTCACGAGGAACTGGGTCTGCGTGATAGCTGGGAGGCTATGGTCGCGCCAAGGAGGGTGAGCAATACGCTGGACAGAACCCGGATCACCAAGGCCACGAATGAGGCATTCCAGTCGTGAAAGAAGGTGAACTCTCGATCCTTCGCGGGCACCCATGGCGTCGCGTTGCCCGCCCCCGCATGTTGAAGCCATGGCTCGCTTACGGCGCAACACCGCCCCAGCAGAGAACGCTCCGCCACGGTCTTGCAACTGAAGGCGCCATCCGACTGTGGCTCATCCCCGAAGGTATTGTCGATGTCGATCTCATCGTACATGGACGGAGCCACCGGGACCATGAAGCGCGTGGCAATCAGCGCCGCGTGCTTCCAGTCCCATTGCCCCAAAGTCTCGCAAACATCCAACGTGACCTGAGTCGGTCGCCCTCCTGGCGAGAGAAGACGTACTTCCTCCTTGGCCACTCTTGGCGGGGTGGACGTGCAGGCGAGTGCCGCTGCGTCTCGATCGGCGGTTCCGGGCGCCGCGACCGCGGCAACGGCAACGCCTTCTGCCCGCGGAGGCCGGCTGAGTGCGGCGTCTTCGAAAAAATTGTTCTTATACATGGCGTTTATATCCAGGTGGTGGACATCCCAGAAGAACAGCGTCGAAAATCCGTACAACATGACCCAAAGAAATGTGGCCCGCGCGGGAGACGTGAAATTCCCAGAAAAGATTCGATTCACCACGCTGCCCAGCAATACGGCGCACTTCCTCGCCTCCGGGTACAGTAGAAAGGGTAGCAACATCAGCAGCGCGCTGGGCGCGGCCAGATTTCTGTGCTTCGGGGCAAAAAAGAACACCAACAAAGGGGTCCAGGCGAGAAGCCAGACCGGCAATCGAAAGTAGGGCGTGCGCGCCCGAAGCCAGGACGCCGATCGCATGATCGTGCCGGCGACCCCGGCTCTTGGGACGCCCTTCGGCGGTCGGGCGGGAAGGGCCCGCGGCCTGAAAGCGAGCACGAACAGAGCCGCCACCGCCAGGAGACAGACCCAGGCGATCTTGCCGATACGGCGCAAGGGGCTCTCATCGCCGGTCGTGATCATTCTGCGCCGGCGCAGGATGCGCTTGACCGTCGTCCTGTTTGGCAGCACGTCGCACAGCGCCACGCAACGCTGCCTCCAGATAAAGTCGCGCCGCACCTTGCGGGCCCAGTCCTCATGACCGACCCCGTTCAGGAAAGATTCGATCTGATGGTAAAGCCTGCCGCTCGGCTTGGTCTTCCTAAGAAATTTTACGACGAAGGTACCCAGATCGATGGTTTTTCGCCTCCAGCGATCGAGGCTCCAGGTCTTCACTCTTGTATCTGGCAAGTCGATCGCCGGCCCGCCGCGGAAGTCGTCGCGGGGCAGAGAGTAGACAAATTCGAGCTTTTCGATCGTGGTGCCCTCGCCTCGAATCAGGGGATCCGGTTCCCTTTGCGTATCGTCGGGCTGGGTGAGCGCCCGAAATAGATGCTTGACCCCCTCGGAACGGCTGGTTGGCGCGGGAGGCGGCCACAGTTGTCCCGACAGGCGCAAGGTGCCGAACGTGGACCCGCTGATGTCCATTCGACCGCGCAGGGCCGCACGCGCTGTGGGCTTTTCGTGCCCTTCTTCTGACCGCTCCGCCGTCTCCGGATCGACCAGACTGACGATTTCGGCGACGCTGCTATCGGTGATGCTCAGAGCAGCAGGAATGTCAGGTCGGTCCTCGACGTCGACCTCGGACAATGACACATCCTTGGTCGTCGCCCCCGCGTCGAGCCCCGTGAGGTCGACACGCCCCTCAATACGACACTGCTTGATCGTCAGAATGCCGCAGCTGGTGCGTGGATTGACGCCCTCGTCCACCGCGGGACCAATCTCATCTTGACCCTTCAAATTCTCGTAGCGAGCGTCCTCGTTGTCCGCGCGCACGTTTCCGGCGACGCGAAGTTCGATCAATTCGACGTACCTCCTCGGCGCATGCAGATTGCTGAGCCGAACATCCCCGCCCAGTCGACTCTGATTGACTCGAACCCGCCCATCCACCTGGGTGGTCACACGAGCGGCGGTTCGCCTTCGCTCCAATCTGATCTGGTCGGCACGCCCTAGCAGATGGGGGGATGTCCGCTTTAGCGCGTTTGGGTCAGTCCCCGCCTTCTTGTCCTCCCCCGAGATGGACCAGCCTGGAAGGAGGTGACGCGAGAGGATACCGTGGACGTCGTAGGCGAGCCCGGCTTCACGAAATGCATCAATTTTCGGAACGGACTGGAACTGTTCCGCCACCGAGAACACATTGACCTTCTCGCAGTACCGGCCGGTCCAGAACGTCAAATGTCGGCCTATGATGGACGCCGAGATCTCCAGCGCTGGCTGAACCTCCTCCGCTTTTCTGGTGATTCGACAGCCCAGCAACTGAATGTTGCCGTCGATCTGGTTGGAACGCATCTCGATCCCCTCCTGGATGCGGGTCGGCAAGATGAACCGTCGCTCCGCATCAAGGTTCGTGGCCGATAGACGTGGCCGGAACCGCGGCTCCAACCCATGGTCGAGCTCCGTCTTCGGTCCCAGCCGGCCGTCGAGATCGAACTGCTTGAGTTGGCACCGCTCAACCCGCAAGGTCCCCATGACCTGAATGCCCTGGCACCGGACTCCGCCGGAGACAGCGCTCTCGAAGAGCTCCAGCTCCTTCAAGACGACTCCGTGGCCCAGTGGACTCATTTGTCCGTGACGTCCTCCCAGGCTCAGGCCGGACAAGCGACTTTGGCCTACGTGGAACCTACCAACCAGGCAATTATCAACGTCGGTTCCGCCCACCACGGCTGTCGCCAGAAGGGAAACCGATCCGATCCGCGACGGCACCGAATCGAATCGGCCTAATAAGAGGCTATCGCCGACCTGAACACTCTCGATCGACAAAATCCCGGCAGTCGACACGCTAATCAAGCTGAGATAGCCAGCGATCGTGACGGCGTTGAACTGCGCGTAACCATCGCAAAGCAGTCCGAATGGTTCGATTTCATCAAG
>DATLVT010000413.1:0-7549 GCA_035577105.1 Polyangia bacterium | reverse complement strand
TGCTGCGCGGTCGCCTCGGTCGCTGAAGAGTCCCCTCTTCGATCAACGCCACGGAGCCCTGTTCTACGGGGCCGGGCGGCCTTATCTTGCCAAGGCTTGCCCAGGAAATCTTTGATGTGTGTGCCCCCGACGCTGACGGTTGGCTCCGCGCTGGCCTTGTTCTGGCTTACCTCGGCCGCCGCCGCCCGTGCCGAGACCGCTCCCGCCCCCGCCGCCGGCGCTGCCGGGGCCAAGGACGCGTCCCCGCCCGCGCCGGCGGCGAACGCACCCATCGCGCCGCCGGCGCCGGACGCATCCCCGGCCAAGGTCGACGACGCCAAGGCCACCGCCAAGGCCGCCGAGCTGACCCCCATCGTCCCCAGCCCCCAGAATCCCCTGCACCCCGCCTATCAGCTGTATGCCGAGCTCGATCTGCCGGTGCTGGGCGTCGGCCTGGTCTTCGCCGAGGCGCGCCTGATCCGTTCGCAGAAGGCCTTCTGTGCGCCCCTCTGCGACATCAACGATCTCAATCGGCTGGATCGAGTGACCGCCGGCTACTGGAGCACCCGCTGGCAGACAGCGTCCGACATCGGCCTTTACGGCATCGGCGTGGGAGCGGCCGCCCTGCTGCTGGCCGACGAAGGTGTCCTTCCCGCCCTCAACGACGCCGTCGTCGTCGCTGAATCGGCGCTGGCCAGCACCGCCGTCGCCTCGATCCTGACCATCGCCTCGGGCCGGCCCCGGCCCTTTCTTTACGGGGAAAAGGCCCCTCTTTCCAATCGCAACAGCTCCGACGCCGGCCTGTCATTTCTCAGCAGCCACGCCGCCGTCAGCTTTGCCATCGCGACCTCCACGTTCATGACCATGCGACGGCTTCACCCCAAGACAAAGGCGACCTGGGTCGTGATGGGGGTGGGGGGCGCCATGGCGGCTTTCGTGGGTGCGGCCCGCGTCATGGGCGGCATGCACTTCATCACCGACTCGGTCGGTGGGGCCATCGTCGGCACGTCGCTGGGCGTGCTGATCCCTTCCCTCCATGCCTCGCCGGTCGCCGTCGTGCCGATCACGGGCGAAGGTCAAAAGGGAATCGCCCTCAGCGCGCGATTCTGATCTGGGCTTTTTCCGGGCCGTGCCCACGTTGCCAGACGATGAGCTCTGATCTCGTGAGGCAAGAGGCGTGACCGCCCTGCTGGGCGTGCTGCTGCTGGCCATACCCGCGCAGGCCGACGCCCCGCTGGTGCCGCCCACCCCGGCACCGCAACCGCCGCCGCAACCGGATGCCCGCGAGCTGTACGACCTGCACCTTGCCGTCGATATTCCCGTCACCGTCGTCACCGCCAGCGCCGGGCTGGTGCGCATCTTTTTCGAGGATCGCCTGGCGCGAAAAAGTTGTCCCTGCGATCCGGCCGACATCAACGGAATCGATCGCGGCACCGTGGGCAACCACAGTCATGCCGCCAGCCTTGCCGGCGACATCACGGTTTACGCTGTGGCGGGCGTGTTGCCTCTCGTCGATCTTCTCGACCTGAAGATCGGACGGGCCCTGGGCGAGGATCTGATGGTGTACTTCGAGACGCTGGCCATCGACACTGGCCTGCAGAACGCGGTCAACTTCATCGTGTCGCGCCCCAGGCCCCGCACTTACGCCGGCGATCCCGCCTTCCTCAACTCGGGCGAGGGGTATCTGTCTTTCTATGCCGGCCACGTCTCGACCGCGTTCGCCGCCGTGTCAGCAGGGGCGTTCACCATTCGCAGGCGCTATGGCGAGCAGGTCTGGCCCTGGCTGGTGGGCTGGCTGCTTGCCGGCAGCGTCGCCGTCGAGCGGGTGGCCTCTGGCCATCACTTCCCGACCGACGTCGCGGTGGCCGCCGTCGTGGGCAGCAGCATCGGCATCACTGTCCCCTGGCTTCATCTCCGCCGCGCAAAGACCAGCATCCAGCTGGCCCCCATCGCCGGGCGCGGCCTGGGACTGGTCGGCACCTTCTGACCCCCTGACCCGGCGTCTCAGGTGTCACGGCGCGGCCGGGCCCACCAGGCGGATCGCCGGCAGCCCGTCGCCCAGCTCGCCCGGGGCGGCCCCGCGGTTGTTGCGGTCTCCCTGTCCCAGCTGTCCGGCGGCGTTCAACCCCCAGCACCTGGCCTCGCCGTTCATCAGCAGCGCGCAGGCGTGGTTCGACGACGCCGTGATGATCTGCGCGCGCAGCGCCTCCGACCCCGACCTGCCCAGCGCCACTGGCGGCTGGTCGGCCAGCTCTCCCGCCGCGCCACCGCGATTCTGTGTGTCCCCCTGGCCCAGCTGGCCAAAGAGGTTGGCGCCCCAGCATTTCACCAGTCCGTCGGACAGCAGGGCGCAGCTGTGGGCGGCGCCGGTGGCGATGGCCAGCGCGCCTTTTCCCGGGCCCAGGTCGACCGCCGGCAGGTGCGATCCCATCTGCCCTGCCTTGCCGCCGCGGTTGTCAGTGGCGCCCAGCCCCAGCTGCCCCGCGCTGTTCGCCCCCCAGCATTTGACCGTACCGTCGTCGAGCAGCGCACAGGTGTGAGCGCCCCCGGCCGCCACCGCCGTTGCCAGCCGGCCCGGACCGAGATCGACGGGGCCCAGCTGGTCGCCCATCTCGCCGGGCCCGGTCCCACGCGCGCGCACGTCGCCTTGCCCCAGCTGGCCGTCGTCGTTGGCGCCCCAGCATTTCACCGCACCATTGCTCAGCAGCGCGCAGCTGTGGTTCGCGCCGGCGGAGATCGCGAACACGCCGCCTGCCGATCCAAGATCGACGGGCGCGGGGTCGCCGGTGGCTCCCTCGCCTGTTCCACGCGGCAAACGATCGCCGACGCCCAGCTGACCGGATCGGTTGTCACCCCAGCACGTCACCTCCCCATCTCGCGACGGTAACAGCGCGCAGGTGTGGGCGCGGCCGGCGCTGATCGCCAGCGCCGAGGAGCCCCCCAGCTTCGCGGCCGGCAGCGCCGCACCCAGGTCGTCGTGAAACAGCCCTCGCGTCCGTCGGTCGCCCACCCCCAGCTGACCGTAAGAGTTGTCGCCCCAACACTTGACCTGACCGCTGCGCAGCAACGCGCAGCTGTGCGTGCCTCCCGCCGTGACAGCGGAGACCTGATCCCCAGGCGCCAGCGCGACGACAAGGAGGTTGTCACCCATCTGCCCGGGCGCGACCCCGCGCGGGTTGGCGTCACCGGTGCCCAGCTGACCCTGCGTGTTGTCGCCCCAGCACTTCACCCCATCGCCGACGGTGGCGCAGGTGTGGGCCTCGCCGGCGGACATCGACGACAGTTGCCTCGTCACCGCGCACAGGTTGTCCAGACATCGCGCAGAGTCCTGGCAGGCCAGGGTCGACGTCCACGACCCGGCGGCCGAGCAACGCCGGACCGCGCCGCCGGTGTCGTCGCAGCCGGCGGCGCCCGGCATGCAGGTCACACAGCTGGCGGCGAAACATTGCTGGTCAATCGCACACGTCCGGTCCGTCTGCCAGACACCGTCTTGATCGCAGCGCTGGATGTCTGGACCCCAGCAGCGCAGCGCATTTCGAACGCACGCCGGGGCAGCCGGCGGGCTGGGCGGGCGGGGGCAGACCAGCCCACGCGTGCACAGTCCGTTGGAACAGGTCATGCCGTTCGCGCACGGCTGCGCTGGCCCGGCGCCGCACGACACCACGCAATCGACGATGCGCGGCCGGTAGCAAGCGGGCAGGGCACAGAGGACGCCGCCCAGGTAGACGGCGACGCCGACGTCGACCGCGATGCCGACGATGATGTGGGCGCGTTTCAACGGACGCGCGCCATATCAAAGACGGTGTCACCGTTGGTGTTCTCGATGATCGTCTCAAAATCGCCGGGATCAGCGGGGATGTACGAGTCCGCGGCCGAGTCATTGTCGTCGCTGTAGTGCCACCGCTTGCTGATCACCCAGGACGGTTGCGGCCCGTCGAAGTCGTGAAACACGGAATAGCTGAACCCCAGATCGGGAAAATCGTTCATCACGTCGTCGGCCCTGGACGCCGCCGTGAAGTAGCAGAAGGCCATCTTCACAAAGCTGTTCAGGCCGGCCCGGACCTCCTGGCTCTTGCTGGGGTGGCCGCCCCAGCTGTTGGCGTTGTTGCTGGTCGGCGACGCGGCGTCGTCCGTCTGGATCACCTTGGTCATCTCCACCGAGCCGCTGGGACAATGGTCGCCCAGCTTCAGCACGGCGTATCCCTCCTCCTTGCGCCCTTTGTCGGCGGTCATGGCTTTGAAGAGGGCGCCGTCGACGCGGCAAAAAGGCAGGTAGCTGTCGATGCGTGGCCCGGCGCAGGGCGGCGGCGGGTACTTGACGGCGTCGGGCAAGGCCCACAGCCCTTCACCCAGGGCGCCCGTATCGTGGGTGCAGAAGGCGTGACTGGCCGAGTTCTCATTGTCGATGGTCAAGGCCACCCCGTCGTGCCCGGCGCCGCCCGGACAGTCGAACTTCGGATCGCCGCTGGAGAACGGGATCACACCCACCGCGGTGTCGTCCGAACCGCAGGCGACGGCGGCGTCAGGGCTGCGCGTCGGCTTGCCGGTGATGGTGAACGAGCTGCACGAAATCACGAAGCCCGCGACGACGAACGACGAGCTGCCCGTGGACAGCGCCGAGATCGTCTCGTCGCCATTGCTGTCGCGGTCGATCGCCAAGCGAAACGTGTCGATCCGGTCATCGTAGGCTCGGCCGTCGACGAACTGCCGACAGGCCGGCTGCTTGCCAGCGGCCGTCGCTTCAAGGCCGTTGATGTTCATATCAACGGAGCAATAGCAGCCAATTTCCAGCTGCAGGTCGGTCGACGTTCCCGGCCGGATCGCGAAGCTAACGCCCGCGGTGCTTCCAACGAGGGGGTCAGGAAGAGCGGCGCAGCTGGCGACAATCTTGCCCGAATCGTCCCAGAGCCAGGTCCCCACAAAAGGCCTGAGATTGACCACCCGGTCCTGGCAGCCCGTGGCCCCGATCGCCGCGATAAGAAGTAACCCCCAACGAAAGCCCATATTTCGTGCTCCCGACTGCACGCGGAGATCCCCGTACCATCATTCCCGGCGCCCTGTCGAGTCACGACGGAAAGTATCAGGGGATGGTGATCTCGACGTAGTCGATGCGCGTGGCGAGATCTGCGGCAGAGCCCTGATCGAGCGTGAGGCGGCCGTCGCTGACGGTGACGGTCCTGGACATCGACGCGAAGTGATTCGCGTTGACGAGGACGGCGTTCCAGTAGTTCACCCCTTCGACGTTGAGGGTGTACGTCGACGGCCACGCCGGATCTCCGATGCTCACCAGGACGTTGTAGGTGCCGTTGGGGACGGCCACCTCCCACACCCCGCCCGTATGAAACTGACAGATGGTGTCCAGGCGCTGGTCAGCGTTGATGTTGCGGTCCCGCGCATAGTCGGTGTGGTCAAAATTCCAGCCATAGCTGAGCCCACCGGCGCGCGCGCCGAAGAGCTGGCAACCGTCGGGCAAGTAACCGGCAGGCACAGGCGCGCTGGCCAGCTGGAAGTTGATCTTCAGCGGGAAGGTCGCCGCGGCGCCGCCGTCAGCGCCTCCCGCACCGGCGTCCGCCGCCGAGCCGCCCGTGCCGCCACCACCACCACCGCTGCCGGTGCCGCCGCCACCGCCACCGCCGCTTCCGGCCGGCGTCAGCTGCGACTGCGGGATGATCTCCTTGGCCTGGCTCGCGCTGGCCCAGGAGAGCTGGGCGACAGCGTTCACTGTGTCCTGGTAGTACTCCATCTTGACGCTCGCCGGCTGTCCCGCCGTCAGCGCGGCCACCCCCGAGGTCTCGGTGGCAGCCTGGTTCACCCATTGATCGATGATCTTTTGGCCGCCGATCCACAGGCGAACGCCGTCATTCGTGCGCGCGTAAAACGTGTACGTCTGCGAGAAACGCGGCGTGACCATCCCGGTCCAGCGCACGGAGAACGTGCTGGGCGCGATCGCCGGATCGGGCGAGCCCATCGCCCAGTCGAAGTTCACCGTGGGATCGGTGCGCGTGAGACGGAGATTGGTCAGGTCGACGTTGTCGTAGTACTCGCCAGATAGCCCGCCGACGGTGGCGGTGTACGTCGCCTGGTAGGTCGTCGCGTTGGCCGGGGTGGTGATGCTGTGGGTGGCCGCGCCGCCGTCCGACCACGTCGCCTGCCCATAACTGGTGCCACCCGCGCTCTGGGGGGGCGCGCCCACGGTGCGGATCATGCCCACCACGCTGGACACGGTCACCGGCGTGGTCAGCGGCGATCCGTCCAGCGTCACCTGCAGGCCGGCCGGGGACGTCTGGAAGGTGAGGGCGGCGATGCGCGGCACGATGTCGACGAACGTGTCGTGCGCAGGATCGGCGTCGGTGCTGGTCACGCCCGACGAATCGGTGACCTTGAGCAGAATGCGGTACCAGACGTGAACGGACGTCTCGCCGCTGTTCGGCACCACAAAGCTGCCGCTGGTCGCGCCGTCGACTGGCCCCAGGACCGGATGCGTGTGCTGCGTCTGCGGGGTGTCGGCGTGATAGAGCAGGACCGTCCAGCTGAAGGCGCTGGCCGGCAGCGGTCCGTCCTCGGTGTCCGTCGCCGAGCCTGAATAGGTGATGGTCTGGCCGGCGTTGTAGGACGACCCGCCGGGCGGCGCCGTGATCGTCGCGACGGGCGCGTTTCCCGGCACCGTCAGGGTCGCGCTGTTGCTGACGACACTGCCAGAGGCGTTGGAGACCACGACCCGAAACTGGGCACCGCTGTCGCTGGCGGCGACGGACGTCAGCGTCAGCTCCGGGTTGGTGGCGCCGCCGATATCGGCGCCGTTGCGCTGCCACTGGTAGGCCAGCGTGGCCGAGCCGGTGGCGGCGACCGTGAACTTCACCGTCTGGCCGATGCCGGCCTTCTTGCCGGCGGGTTGCACGGTGATCGCCGGCGCCTGACCACCCGACGCGGAGCGGATGCGCCGCACGGCGCCGGTGCCGCTGTTGGCGTAGTAGAGCGCGCCGTCGGGTCCGGTCTTGAGGTCGACGATGTTGGTCCCTCCCGACAGGACGTCGCTGACCGTGTTCGTCGCCGGATCGAGGCGCTTGATCCAGCCGTTGCAATAGTCGGCGAAGAAGTAATGGCCGACCCAGGCGGTGGGCAACTGCGGGCTGGGCGGGTTATAGAACGTACCGCCCGTGATGGCGCAGCCCAGGGAGTGCGGGTAAGCGTAGATGGGCCCGGTCTCGTTCGGCTGCAGGTTGCTGTTGCCTTCAGAGTCAGGCCACCCATAGTTCGCGCCGGCGATACCGGGATCGATCTCTTCCCAGCTGGCCTGGCCGACATCGTTGATGAAGATCTTGCCCGTGCCTGGCTGGACGGCGAACGTGAACGGGTTGCGCAGGCCCTGGGCCCAGATGACGCGATTGACGCCCGTCGTCTGGCCGGCGAAGGGGTTGTCCGCCGGCGCGCTGCCGTCGGTGTTCATGCGCAGCATCTTTCCCAGGCGCGTCGACAACGACTGCGAGTTCGCGTTGTTGCTGTTGTTGCCGACCGCCACGTAAAGCTTGCCGTCGCCGCCGAAGTGGACCGCGCCCCCGTTGTGGTCCTC
>DATLVT010000412.1:0-10896 GCA_035577105.1 Polyangia bacterium | reverse complement strand
CGAACCACCCGTACCACCTCCGGCGCCACCAGCGGCGGCGCCTCCTGCGCCCGCACCGCCGCCACCAGCATCCGGGGTCGCACCGCCCTGGCCGCCTGTGCCGCCGAGATCCGCCGGCGCCGCGTCACCGCCCGTGCTCGGCCCGGCGTCCAGCGCAGGCGAGGCGTCAACGGCGCCGCCTCCGTCGGGGCTGCTGGTCGCGACGCCGGTGGCGCCCCAGAACACCAGGTAACCGGCCGCGCCTTTGGTCACCGTCACGTCGGTCAGTACCCTGGCGCCGGTGGGATGAAGCTCTACGCCGTCTATGAAATGATGGTTCGTCTCGGCGATGGTGTTCTGCTTGTTCCACTTGGCCAGATTCAGCGCGAGATTGAAGAACACCGGATCTCCGGCGGGGATGGGGTTGTAATAATCGGGCAGCGATTGATTGGTGACGTCGGTCGTGCCGTCCGCGTAGGTCAACACGATCCTCAGCATCGAGGCGCCTTCGGCGCTGGTGAGAAACAGGAACAGCTTCTGATATTGCGCCGCGGGCGTGGCGAAC
Organism: Polyangia bacterium; assembly: GCA_035577105.1. GTDB lineage: Bacteria > Myxococcota_A > Polyangia > Fen-1088 > Fen-1088 > DATKEU01. The sequence goes on along the minus strand of DATLVT010000412.1, from coordinate 10,352 downwards.
GAGAACTCCCCTGCCCCCTTGACGAATCGGGTCTGCTGGCTGGCCGCGCTGGCGTCGTTGGAGAAATGAAGGACAATGTCCGGATGGCGGTCATCCGCGGGGAAACGACCATCATCGGGCAAGGCCTTGATCGCCGGCGGATCGTTGTGAAACTTTGACGCTGCCGACGTCAGATATCCGTCCGCCGTGCCGCCGCCGTCCACACCCATGATCCAGGTGACCAGCGCCCCGCCGGTCAGCGTGGTCACCGACCGCGTGTTGAGCACCGAGTCGACTGGAATCTGGATCGTCTCCGCCGCGATGGCCGCGCCGCCAGCCACCATCGCCACCAGCCACGCCACCATGGGTGCCACCGCTCGTCTTGTCTTTTGCATTGAACAACTCATGTGCGATCGCCTCAGTGCGCCGACCAGGCGCACAGACGTCCATCAACGCCGACGACGATCCGCCCCTTGACGGCGATCGGCGCTGTCCAGTGGTGCGGGGGCCCGCAGTTACCGCCGCTGTAAATCATCGCCCCGCTATCGCCGTCGACGCCGACCAATGTCGCTCCGCTCATGATCCAGACGATGGTATCGCTGGTGCCGTCGGTGGTGGTGACCATCGGGGCCGAGGTCCGCCCACACGCCGTGTCTTCCAGTCCCCCGATCGGCAGGCACCACGCCGTCGTCGGCTTGATGGGAGCGCCCGGGGATACCAACACGGACATCAGCACGCGATCAGCGGCGGCGCCCGGACAGACGGCATTCTTGTCGACGGTCAACGCCACGTGCACCCCGGCCGCCGTGGCATAGCTGGTCAGCGCCGTGCGCAGGGAGTGACCGGCGCTGGCCACCGTCAATTCGGCCAACTGGCCACCCATGCCGCCCATCATCGAGGCGTTCACGAAATACATGTGCCCGTTCTTGGCTGCGGCCACGACATAGCGAGAGGGCGTTGCCCCGGCGACGTTCAGCAAGACCGGGCTGGTGGCGCCGAGATCGTCGTCGCCGGCGTCTAGCGCCTTCCATTCAGTCGGGTAAAAAATGTCAGCGTTGCCAGCCCGATTCACCGCCGCCATCCCGGTCACCCGGACGATCGCCTCGCTGTCCAGATTCATGGCGCCGGCCCCATAGCCGTTGCCGGTGGTGGCGAAAACCCCCGAGTCATCGGACGCCATGCCGCCTGACGCCCAGACGGCGCCTCCCGCGCCTTTGGTCGCCCAGGCGGCGATCGACGTCGGGTTCCTGGTGTCGATGGCGACCACCCAACCGTGATAGCTCCCGCAATCGCCGTCGTGTCCACCAAAGGGCACGTACAGGATGCCGCCCACCAGCGACAGCGCCGCCCGTTGGTTGTGCGGATGCGGATCGAACGACAACCCTCCGCTGCTGATCTTGCCGTCGATGATGGCCGGCCAGCCCGGGCGTTCGTTGCCATCATCGATCGACAGGGCGTGCGCTTCGTATCGAGTGGTGGCGCCCGGGCCCATGGCCCCGACCGCGTAGATTGTGCGGGTGCCTAGATCGATGATCGGCGTCCCCACGATGCCGCGTGGGTTCAAATTGCCGCATCCGACGCCGGTGGCCGTGGCGACTGGCCCGATGTTGTGAGTCCAGACCGCGACGCCGCTGGTTTCGTCGAGGGCGATCACGTCGTTGCCGGTCGTGCCGACGACAAAGACGCCCTTCTTGCTGGGGCCGTCCTCGACGTACAAGGGCGAGGCGTGCATCTTGTTGCTGAACGTGGCGTTGAACGCGGGGTCCTGCACGAACTTGGCCGCCATGGTCCTCGTCAGAGTCGGTTGCAAGTACAGGCCGTCGCGGCTGGGGTGCTTGTTTCGCTCCAGTACCGAGTTTCCTTCCGATGCCGGCGCCACTGTCCCGCCCGCGCCGTCACCTCCGCCCGGCGCATCCACCGTCCGGCCGCCCTGACCTTCACCACCGCCGGCTGCGTCGCTGTCACCGCCGGCGCCGGAGGCCCTCGCCCCGCCGCCGCCACCTGCGCTGATGGCACCACCGCTTCCCGACGGCGGCGGCACCGTGCCGTCCGACCGACTGGCCTTGCTCGAGCATGCGCAAACGCATCCGGCGGCGGCGAGAAGAACGGGGACACGAGACATCATTGGAATCGCCGGCAAAGTGCGACGCTGGCATTTCGAAGCAAGGCCACGTCGCCACCCACGGCGACCACGGTCATGCCCATGTTCAAATAGCGCCGGGCGTCACTCTCGACGGGCGCAAAAATCCCCGTCGCCTTCCCGTGGATGCGACCGCACTCGATGACGCGCACGATCGCCCGTTGCACCGCCGGAGCCTCCGGGCCGGAGCATCCCAGGGCCGCCGACAGATCTGCCGGTCCCACGAACAGAGCATCGATGCCGTCCACCGCGGCGATGGCGTCAACGTTCTGCAGTCCAGCCACGCTTTCGATCTGTGCCAGGACCGAGATGTTGTCGTTCGCCTCGGCGAAATAGCGGCCCTCATGTCCGTAGCGGTTTGCCCTGTGGGCCGCGCCAATCCCGCGGACACCTTGCGGCGGATAACGGGTGGCCGCCACCAGGTTCGCCGCCTGCTCTGCCGAGTCGACGAAGGGCATCAGAAAATTCCGAAAGCCGATATCCAGAAGACGCTTGATGATCACGGGCTCCGAACTTTGCGGCCGAACCACCGCAGCGCTGGAGCTGTCTTTGAGCGCCATCAGCTGCGTGATGAACGTCGATAGATCGTTCGGGGCATGTTCACCGTCGATCAGCAACCAGTCGAAGCCGGCATAACCCAGGATTTCAGTCGTCAGGTGGTTGGCCAAAGAGGTCCAACAACCAACCAGTGGCGCCAACTGTCCCAACCGGCGCCGAAATGCATTGGCGGAGGCGTTCTCGCGAATCTGATTGACCGAGAGCTCCGTCTGGGACAAAGTAGTAAAACGATTAACACACTGGTTTTACCCTGGCAATGTGAATTCGACCCCCGGGGATTGCCCCCTCCTTCCAGCGGCCCAGACGACCCGACAAACTGCCTACGGAGACGCGCTGCTGGCACAGTCACTCAGGAAATTGGCCAAAGTGCGGTTGAAAATGACCGGCTGTTCGATGTTTGAAAGGTGAGCCGCATTGTCGATGACGATCAGGCGGGAGCCGGGAGCGTTCTCATGAATCGTGCGCGGATCGTCCCGCCCCACCATGACCAGCATGGGACAAGCGATCGCGCGCAGCCGGGCCGTTGTATCGATGCGCGGGATGGCGGCACAGGACGCGGCATAACCAACCGGCGACGTCGACCGGATCATCGCCGCCACGCGCGCCACCTCGTCGGGATGCGAGCGGTGGAACGCCGGCGTGAACCAGCGCCCCAACGTCGACTGAACCAGGGGCTCCATCCCCTGGGTCAGCGCCGTCTCGGCCCGCTCGGCAAACACAGCGGTCGCCGACGCCGGCCACTGACTGGTGCTGTCCGCCAAGGTCAGACTGTTAAAGCGCCCCGGGTGTGCCAGGGCATATGTCTGCCCGATCATTCCGCCCATCGACAGTCCGACAAAGTGGGCACGCGTGATCTGCAACGCGTTCAGCAGGCCGTGCAGATCGTCGGCGAGTTGCTCCATCGTGTAGGGACCAGGTGGGGCGTCGCTGCGCCCGTGCCCTCGGGTATCGAAGGCCAGCACCCGGTAGCGGTCGGCGAACGCCGACAACTGGGGCCGCCACATGGCGACCGCACAGGCGACGGAGTGACTGAAGATCAGCCACGGCCGTCGCTCGTCCGCAGTGTCACCGTGGATCTCGTAGTAGATCCCCGCGTCGTCCAGCTGATGTTTCATCTTAGCGCTCCTGATTGTTTTTCTTTTTCCTGAATTCGTCGGCACCGCACTCTATCGCTGCCTTTCCATCATTGTCATTGTCATCAGGAGGAACCGATGAAACTGCGATGTGACCGGTCAGGGCTCGGCGTGATCTTTGCGGTGATGGGGGCCTTGCTGCCCAACCTGTCGACCACCGCCTGGGCCAAAGACAAAGAGAGCATCCGGATCGGGTGGCTGTCCTCTTTGACCGGTCCACAGTCGACGTCGGCGATCGCCGAAAACAAGGGCGTCGAATTCGCCGTCGACGAGATAAACAGGGCGGGCGGCATCAACGGCCGAAAGCTGGAGTTGGTGACCCGTGACACCGTCAGCGATCCCAAGACGGCGGTGAACTTCGCCAAGCAATTGATCTTCGAGGAAAAGGTCGTTCTGATCATCGGCCCGGTCAACTCGGGCGAATCGCTCGCCACCATTCCTGTCGTCGCCAAGGAAGGAATCCCCAACATCATCATTGGGACTGTCGATGAGCTTGTGGATGCTGACAAATATCCCCGCGCCTTCCGGCCCATCAACACCAACCGCCAGTGGATAGAAGCAGCGAACGACTACGCCCTCAACGTCCTCAGGCGAAAGAACGTCGCCATCCTGGGAGACACCACGGGATACGGGGCCTCCACCGCAAAAGCGGCCACCTCGGCGCTTGAAAAGCAGGGAATCAAGCCGGTCTACTCGGCGCTGATCGATCAGAACAAGACCGATCTGACCGACGAGTTGAACAAGGCGAGAGCGGCCGGCGCCGACGTCATCATGCCGTGGTCGGGGAACACGGGCTTCATGGCCCGCATCGTGAATGCCCGCGGCGATATGGGATGGAGCGTTCCCATTGTCGGTCACCCGACCGTGATGGCGGCGCCGCTTCGCAAGCTGGTCAACAAACCAACCTACCTGGACAACACCTTCGCTGCCGGCTACAGCAGCATGACCTACGATGATAAGGGTCGGTTGCCCGCCACGACCAAGACCTTGCAGGAGAAAATTCGCCCACGTCTGGGCGACGGCGAGATCGCCTACAGCTTCTGGTGGGTGGCGCTTGGCTATGACACCGTCAAGCTGGCGGAGCACGCCATCCGCTCGGCGGGCGGCACCGATCCAGCGGCCCTGCAAAAGGCGCTCGAGGATACGCGCAACTTTCCTGGGGTCTACGCCACGTATGGATACGGTCCGAAAGAGCGGAACGGGTTCTCCGACAAGAACATCGTGATCAACCAGGCCAACAGCTTCAAGGACGGCGTGTACCGCGCGGCGCCGCGCTGATGCTGACCGTCCTCGTTTCCGGGCTCGCCTCCGGCGCGTTGCTGGCGGCGGCGGCGCTGGTCTACAACGTGATGTTCTCGACGTCGAAGGTCCTGGGCGTGACCACCGGACAGACCGCCATGTTGGGTGGCGTCTTCGGGGCCTGGTTCATGACCCGACTGCACTTTCCGGTCATCGGCGCGCTGCTCGGCAGCGTGATCGTCGGCGCTGTCTTCGGACTCCTGACTGACCTCATCGCCGTGCGCCGGGTGCTCAGCCGCAGCGACGAGCACCTGTGGCTGCTCTCGACGCTGGCGCTGGCCACGATCACCCAGCAGGCGGTGGCGCTGTGGTGGGGCACCGAGCCCCTCCCCTTTCCGCGCATCATTCACCAGGACTTCGGCGCCGGCCTGCTCGATCAGAAATATTGGTTGCCGGTCGTCACCGCCCTGGCGCTGGCGGCGGCGCTGGAACTTTTCTATCGCCGCACGCTTTACGGCAAGCTGTTCCTGGCGATGTCCGAGGACGCGTTCGCCGCACGCGCCCGCGGCATCCCCACCGATCGGATCCGGGCGTTATCATATGTCATCGTCGGCGCCATGGGCGGGCTGGCGGGCTTCATGGCCGGCCAGCTGACGTTCGCGTACTTCGCCGTCGGCATCACGTTGTCGCTGAACGGCTTCATCGCGCTGGCGGTGGGCGGCCTGGGCAGCAATGCGGGCGCGCTGGTGGGCGGCGCGGCGCTGGGCATCCTCAGCGCGGGCGCATCGTATTTCATCGGCGGTGAATACCAGAACACCATCGCCGTCGGTGTCTTGATGCTGGTGTTGCTGGTAAAGCCCGCCGGGCTTTTCGGAGCGCAAGTCGCGCGTCCTGTGTGAATTCGATGCCCCCTGCCGCCGATACGACGCGCCGACGAATCGCCTTCGGTGGCGTGCTGCTCCTGGTCGCGGCTCTGCCGTTCTGGGTTCGCAACCCCTATCAGCTTCACATCGCTTCGCTGATCGGCGTGTACTGGGTGCTGATCGGCGGCCTCAACCTGGTGGCCGGTTACGCGGGGGCGATCTCCGTCGGACACGTGGGGCTGCTGTCGGTGGGGGCGTACGCGTTCGCCATCCTGGCCGGACCCCACGGCTGGCACCCGGCGCTGGCCGTCCTGGCAGCCGGAGCGCTCGGCGGACTGTGCGGTCTGCTGATCGGCCTGCCCTCGCTGCGGTTGCCGGGATTCTATTTCGCGATGTCGACGCTGGCCTGTTCGCTGATCATCGGCGAGCTGGCCCTGGCCAAGCAGAACCTGACCGGCGGCGGCGTCGGCCTTGCCGTCCCCGGTTTTGCGGCGCCGTTCCGCTCGGCGCGCGGCCTTTATTGGTTGGTGCTGCTGCTGGCCGGCGCGGTCACCTGGTTCACCTGGAACGTCACCCGTCGAATGTGGGGCCGCGCTCTCATCGCCGTTCGCGACAGCGTCATCGCTGCGCAGGCGACCGGCGTGCCGATCCTGCGGGTCAAGCTGACGGTGTTCGTCTTCAGCGGCGTCACGGCGGGCGTGGCCGGCGCGCTCTTCGGCTCGCTGCAAAGTTACATCACGCCCGACACATTCGTCTTCGAGATGGGGTTGTTTTTCTTCGTCTGCATCATCATCGGCGGGCGCGGAAGCATCATCGGACCGCTGATCGGCACGGCGGTCCTGACCGCGCTGCCCGAACTGTCGGCGCCGCTGGCTCGGCTCAGCAACTTCTTGTACGGCGTCCTGTTGCTGGTGGTCGTGCTGATTGCCCCCGAGGGGATCGGCCGGCTGCTGGAGACGTCCATCGCGCGCATCCGCGGCCAGCGCCCCACATCGCTGCCGGTCGATCCGGATCTGCGGCGACTGGCGGCGGCCATCAGGTCGGGACACTCTCCATGAAGGTGCTGGAGGCCCGCAATGTCAGCAAGCGCTTCGGCGGCGTCGTCGCGCTGTCCCAGGTCACCATCGACATTCAACCGGGCGAGATTCACGGCCTCATCGGTCCGAACGGCAGTGGAAAAACCACGATGCTGAATCTCCTTTCCGGCTACTACCGTCCCGAGGAGGGAACCATATGCCTGGGGGAGATGGATCTGTCCCAGGCGGCGGTTCAGCGCCGCTCGGCTGGCGGGATCGCGCGAACGTTTCAGAAACCGCGCTTGCTGCCGACCCTGACCGTGGTGGACAACGCGATGATCGGCGGCTGGACGGCGACGCGGGCGGGCTTTTTGTCCTCGGCGCTGGGCCTGCCCCTCCCGGCGCGTGAGGAGCGACTGCTGCGTGCGCGCGCGCTGGAGCTGCTGTCTGGCGTCGGCCTGGGCGGCGTCTTGTCACGACGAGCCAGTTTGCTCGAGCACGCCGAGCAACGCTTTCTGGAGATCGCGCGCGGTCTGATGGGGAACCCCCAGTTTCTCCTGTTGGACGAGCCGGCTGGTGGCCTCACCGGCGTCGAGATCGGCCACCTGCAGTCGATCCTGAAGGTGGTGCGCGACGCCGGCGTGGGCGTGCTGCTGGTTGAACACCACACCGACTTCGTCTTTCGCGTCAGCGATAGGGTCACGACGCTGGACCTGGGCAAGGTGATCAAGCACGGCGTACCCAGCGACGTGCGCTCCGACCCCGAGGTGATTCGGGTTTACCTGGGACCCTGACCATGTGGGTCGCTCACTCTGCATCGCATTCGCGCACCGGCGACCTCCTGCTGACGGTCGAGGGGCTGCGTGTCTCGTACGGAAAGGCCAGGGTGCTTGACGGTGTGTCGCTGGAGGTGCGGATCGGCGAATTCGTCGTGATGCTGGGCCGCAACGGCGCAGGGAAGAGCACCACGCTGCAAGCGGTCTCGGCGCTGATCCCGAAAATATCCGGCAGCGTGCGGTTCGAGGGCAAGGATCTCACCCACGCCAAGCCTGGTGTCATCGTGCGGGCGGGCCTGGTGCAAGTCCTGGAAGGACACCGGGTGTTCACCACACTCAGCGTGGCGGACAACCTGCTCATCGGAACGTACGCCTACGATCGCCGCGGCGATCCGCGCGCGCTGGAACGAATCTACGCTCTCTTTCCCGAGCTGGCCGAGCGGCGTCACCAGCTGGCGTCACGCCTCAGCGGCGGACAGCAGCAGATCCTGGCGGTGGCCCAGGGGGTGATCGCGAGACCCAGACTGTTGATGCTCGACGAGCCGTCCGCCGGGCTGGCACCGGTGATCATCGATCGAATTTTTGAAGTCGCCGCGGGTCTCTGCCGTGAAGGCGTCGCCATTCTGCTCGTGGAGCAACTGGCCGAGAAGGCCCTGCGCCACGCGGACTGGTGTTACGTCCTGGATTCGGGTTGCATCGCAGCCGCCGGGCCAGCCCATCGGATGAAGGACCACGACGCGCTCCGGCGGATCTATCTGGGCACCGGAAGCGCGACACCGGGAGCAACGATCTGACATTTTTGGCTAGGTTTTTCGATTGACTAACAGGGCTCAGAACCGCTAGTTAAGACCAGGGACATCTGATCGGCGACCACTTCACAGGAGGTCACCATGCGGCGACGTGTCTACTTCGCGTTCGTCTCTTTCGCGCTGTCTGGCTGCGGCGGAGGCGGTCTCTCATCCTCCGGCAATGAACCCCGGATGCCGCCGACTGACGATGCGTCTGCGGATGTTAACGTGCCATCCTCGAACAGACCTGCGCCGCCCGAGCGGCCTGACAGCGCCGCCGCGCCCGAGGTCGTGCCCGAGACAGCGTCGGCGATTGACACTCCACCCGAGGCCGGCCAGGCCGTCTCCGTTGATGCCGCGCCAGCCTCACCCGACGGTCTCGGCTACAAGGACTTCAGCTGCAGTTGGGTCCTGGGCATCCATACCACGTACGAGTGGTTCGTCGCCGGATTCGAGAAGGTGGTCGACGATGCCCGCTGGCAGGTCAGCGGGATCGAGATGGCCCAGTTCGAGTGGGCCAATCCGAGCAGCAACCTGTGGAATTCGCCCATCACCTCACCCTGCGCCTCGAACACGAAGACGCCCGATCGAATCGTCTTCACCGGCGTCGACGGCGGCTCGACGACGGTCGGGCAGTTTTTGCCGCAGTATCTTTCCGTCATCAAGATCATCAAGACCCGCTTTCCCAGCGTCAAGCGGGTTGATCTCATGACGCTGGCCCGCGCGCCGGGCGACGTGGAATGCAAGGGCGCCAATCGCTCTGGCTCTTCATGGATAAGACCTGGACAGGATGACGCCATCGCCATGATGGTCGCCATGTTTCCGGGATTCGTGTTCTCGACCCCCAAGTGGGAGGTCAAATCCTGCTCGGACTTCGGCCTTTGCCCTCATATCTCGGCCGCCGCCAACGCCGAGCTGGCAAAGACAATCGGCGCGTACTTTCTGGCCAATTGAGCGAGGAACAGCCTCGCCCGTAGCCGGCCCGCTATTGCTGCAAGAACAGGAAGACACCGTGCTTGCTGCCGACGGCGAGGTCGAGGAGACCGTCGCCGTTGAAATCGGTGGCGGACAGCCCCCCCTTGCCCAGGCCAACCTCCATGTCGATCAGGTGCGGCTCCCACGTCACCGCGCCCTGCGCACCGCGGATGAGCTTGAAGACATAGAAGACAGGTGGCTCCGCCGCGCCTGGATCGACGCCCGGCGGATGCGCGTAAAAGACCTTGCCGGTGACGATGTCTTTCAACCCGTCTCCATCGACGTCGACGACCAGCAGGTTGTGCGGCTGGGAGAACGACGCGATGGCGCCGGCGTTCATCGCCATCGCCCCGGGTCCGCCGACGATATCGTGGCGCACGAAGGCGCCGCTCTTTTGCTCGAACCAGGCGACGCCATAGCCGTGAGCGTCCAGGGCGCTGATCACGTCGGTCTGGCCGTCCCCGTTGACGTCGTAGCCGAACATCTGGCTGCCCCCGTTGCCGGCCTTGAATGTTGCCGGATGCGCTGTCCACGTTCCCGACGTCGGCCCGGCGGCCGGCGGCGACCACCAGCCGTCGCGGCTGATGAAGTCCAGGCTGTTGCCGTCAATCTTGCCGGCGCCGATGCCGTGCTCCCACAGGCCGCCGGCTCCCCCCGCGATGACATGCCAGGTCCACGGCGAGTTTGTCCCGGGATCGAACCAGCCGTAACTGCCGTTGGCGACGCCGACCAGGCCCGGCACCCCCTTGCCGGCCATGTCGACGAACGCCGACTGCTCCCACGAGAGCGTGCCGATCAATCCCTTGGTCCACTTTGTGTCGGTCTCCACCGCCGGCATACCGGGGTTCTTGAACCAATAACTGGGGTTCCCGGGGCGGCTGACGC
>DATLVT010000411.1:0-4622 GCA_035577105.1 Polyangia bacterium | reverse complement strand
CAAACCGCCGGTTGCCGGCGCCGGCGCCACGGCGGGCTCCTGGCCGCCGATCTGCTGCACGAAGGCGGCCAGGTTGGCCAGCGTCTCGGCGGACAGCGGCGGCGAAAGGCCGGTGTGCGCGGAGATGGCTGCCGCCAGCGTCGGCGCCGACCCATCGTGCAGGTAAGGCGCGGTGGCCCACACGTCGCGCAGCGTGGGCGTGTCGATCCCGGTCAGCGGTCCGAAGAGGCGCGTCCCGCTGCTGGGCTTCAGTGTCCCGACGTCGTGAACCTCCAGGCTGGCGCTGTCGGTGAACGCGTCCTGGCCGTGACAGGGCAGACACCGGGCCGCAAAAACGCCGCGACCGGCCAGCGCGGCCGCGGTCAGCGCCCCGGCTGGATCGCGATACGGCGACGGGGCGAACGTGGCCAGCGACTGGACGTAGGCGGCCAGCGCGTCGAGATCGGCGCTGACGTTCGCCTTCGGATCGCCGAGCGGTTGGTTGCGGGTGCCGGTCATGAAGTCGACGTCGCTCATGAGGCCGGTGCCCTGTCCCAGGCCCCGGAGCTGCCCCTCGAAATCCTGGACCTCGTCGAAATTCGCCGACCAGTGCAGGCGTCCCTGGCCGCCCGCGCGCCCGCGCAGGTCGATGGTGTTGCGCAGTCCCTCGCCCAGGCTGGTGAAGTCCCAGGTGCGGCCATCCTGGCCGCCGTCGTCGTGGCAGGCGGCGCAGCTGAGATAGGCGTCGCGCCCCAGACGCGTGTCACGCGCGTCGTAAAAGAGCTGCTTGCCGCGCAGGACAGCGGGCGCCAGGGGTTCCGTGGCGACGGTGGCCAGCGTCGCGCGCAGGGGCAGCGTCGGCTGGCCGCGACCGAGCGGGGCGAGATCGTAGATGCCCACCGTTCGGTCCAGGGTGTTGTGAACGTACAGCGTCGTGCCGTCCCTGGACACGGTGACGGCCTGGGGCGCGCGGCCGGTGTCCACGCGGAACAGCTCGCGCGCGCCAGCGGCGTCGACGACGGCCAGCTGTCGGGCTGACGGCAGCGCCACGAACAGGTACACGCCCAGCGGATGGAAGGCGGCGGCGCTGGCCATGCCGGCGTTGTCGTGGTCGATGCGCGCGGCGGCGTCTTCCGCCTGGGTCGTGAGGTCGATGCGTGAGCTGATGGCGCGCACGGTGCTTTGAAAGTCGAGATCGCGCCCGTCGCGCAGCCGGCCGCGCTGGATGTTGTCTTGCTTGGAAGGCACCCAGGCGCTGGCGTCGTCGGGCGCGATGGCCGGCGCCCCCAGATAATTGGGCACGCCACGGGCGGACACGGGTGAATCGACCTTTTCGCTGTGCTGGACCACGACGCGTGTCGTGAGGGTCAGCGTGGCCGGGTTCACGATCAAGACCTCGCCGCCCTGCTTGACGCCGTCCACGCTGGTCTGCACGTCGGCGGTGTCCTCGCCGGGCTGAGGCGCCGTGATGAAGCGGGACACCAGCAGGCGGTCGCCAGCCGCGGTCAGCGCGAGGTGTCGCGGGTGCGGTCCCACGTCCAGCGTGGCGACCACCGCTCCGCTGTCATCCAGCTTGATCAGCGTGCTGGTGGCTTCGAGGGTGACGAAGGCGCTGCCGTCGCCGGCGACGACAACGCCGAAGGGCTGCGACGCGCGGGGCAAGGCGATGGTTCTCGTGACGGTCAGGCTGGTCGGGTCGATCACGCTCACCGTGGCCGCGCCTTGGTTGGTCACCCATGCCGAGCCGGTGGGGGCCAGGGCCAGCGTGCGCGGCGCAGCGCCCACCGGGATCTCCCGCAGCTTGGTCTGCGTCGCCGCGTCGAAGACCGAGACGATGTCGCTGTCGGCGTTCACCACCCAGACGCGGCCGCCTCCCGTTGCCACGCCTTCCACCGCCAGACCACCGGATGCCCGTGGCGTTCCCACGGCGCCGGGCGCGGCCACACCTTGAAGGAAAGACTGCGCGTCGACTTTTCCGTCGCCCGCCTGCACCGTCAACGTCGCCGTGTAAACGCCGGGACGCGCGAACACGTGCGTGATGGTGGGGCTGCTGGAAAAACCGGTGCTCGCGCCGCCATCTCCGAAGGTCCACGAATAGGCGAGGGGCGCGGTCCCGCTGGCGGCGGCGGTGAGGGCGACGGCGGCGCCGCTGCCGGCGATGGGCGCGATCACGGGCGCCACCACCAGAGGCAGGGCCGGCGCGGGCGCGACGAACCGCACCGTCTTCTCGTCGCTGACGGCGCCGCTGCCGGCGAACGTTCCCTGCGCGACCGGGGCGCCCCAGTTGATCCCGTCATGGCTGACGTAGATACGGTATTGCGCGATGGTGCCGTTGATGTTGCCTGGCGGCCGCGGCAGATAGCGCAGGCCAGTGACGACGGCCTCGGCGCCCAGGTCGATCTTGAACCAGTGAGGCGGGCCAGGCGATCCACCCAGCCATTTCGTGTGCCAGTAGGTCACGGTGTTGCCGTCGACCGCGTTGGCGGCGGCGCCATTTTCGCCGCTGACCTCGGCGCTGTCGGCGCTGATCGTCCACCCGGCGCGGGGCAGGGTCTGTCCGCCGTCTCCCAGGAGGTTGATCTCGGCGGCGGAGGTCCAGGGATTGCCGTTCACCTCGGAGTCCGCTTCCAGCATCACGTACCGGGTGGTCGCCGCAGGCGCTGGCGGCGGCGTTGGCGTCGGCGGTGGTGACGACGTGTCGCCGACTGTCCAGGCGAACTGCGTGCTGACGGTCTGTGCGCCGTCGGCGACAGCCGCCTCGACCAGATAGGTACCGACCGCGGACGGCGCGCCGGCGATGACGCCCGTCGACGGGTCGACAGACAGGCCGGGGGGAAGGCCAGCGGCCGCGTACGTCAGCGTGCCCGGTCCCGCGCCGGTCGCCTGCAGGGCCACCCGCGCCGCTGTTCCCGGCAGCGTGCTCTGGTCGGGCACCGGCGCCAGCCGCAACACGGTTGTCGATCCGATGTGAACCAGCGCCGCCACGGAAGGGACGCCGGCCGGGCTAAGCGCGAACAGCATGTAAAGCCCGGGCAAGGCCCACCCCGGATTGCTGGGGACGTCGACCGCATAGACGTCGGTCGCTGTTTCGCGGAAAACCAGGGGCAGCCGGCGCTGATCGTTGCTGATGGTGTGCGTGACGGCCGCCAGGCGCATCAGCGCGAAAGAGGCGATGGGACCGTCGGTCGTCACGGTCATGCTGGTCCCGTGGTTCGCCGCCGCGGGCGCCGTGAGGATGGTGGGCCGCGCGGCCGGGCTGCCGTCCGCATTGAAAAGATAGGGTGGGCTGAGCAGCTGGACGTCGGGATGGTTGGCGGGGCAGCCGTCGCCGCACAGACCGCCACCGCCCGAAAGGACGCGCCCATCCGGCAGCAGCAGCGCCAGGCTGTGATAGTTGCGCGCCACCGCGATGGGCGGCAGCAGCGCGAAGGTCTCCGTCGCCGGGTCAAAGAGCTCCGGCACCAGCACGCCGTTGCTGTCGGTGAAACTGTTGGCGACGGTCATCCCGCCGACCACCACGACCTGCCCGTTCGGCAGCGCGACCGCATTGGCGAAGGCCCGCGGATAGGCGAGGGGCGCGATCTTGCGGACCTTGACGTCGCCGCCCACCTCGATGACGTAGGCATTCGTGTTGGCCGGGGTGTGCTCGTAACCGGCGGCGCCGCCGACCTTGAGGATCTTGCCGACGTCGTACATGACGGCGTCGCCGTTGATGCTGAACTGATCGTCGCCGCGCGGGCCGATCCTGGTGACCAGGCCGTCGCCAGTGGTGTCGATCCAGTGCATGTCCACACCTGGACCAGGGTGCAGCACGCGGCCGTTGCCGGCCGCGAACAGCCAGAGGTGACTGTCGGCGCCGAAGTCGCGTGTGGTGTCGACCGACAGAAACGGATCGATCGGCACGCCGGGCAGGCGCCGCCAACCGGTGGCGTCGGTCCAGCGCTCGCCGTGTTTGTTGCCGACGCCGCCGGCCCACGAACCGCCCAGCGTCAGCACGGAACCGTCGGCCAGCAACGTCGTCCCCTCGTAGGCGCGCGGGATGTTCATCAGGGCGCCCTTGGTCCAGGCGCCGGTCGCCGGATCGAAGAGGCTGGTGGCGCCGGCGCTGAAGCCTCCGTTGACCAGGATGCGGCCGTCTGCCAGGTAAGCGGTGCCGGGACAGAACATGTCGTGGCCGGTCTCGGAGACGGTGCGTTCGGTGACCCCGCCGGTTTGCGGATCGAGGATGGCGGTGTAGGTCCATCCGGAGCCGATTCCGAAGTTGAAGCGATCGTCGGCGGCCCAGAACAGCACCTTGCCGTCGGGTAGGTTGGCCGCCGCCACCGGGATCAATGGCAGCGGAATCAGCGGCGACCAGCGCGCCAGGCTGGCGTTGGCGGCGGCGCTGGCCAGGCCGAGGCGGACGACGCCCGGCGGTGGGCGCGACGAGCAGGCGCTGGCACCGGCCAGCACCGCGCACAGCAACCCTGCCCACGCCAGACGCGACGTCGTCCGGCGTTGATCGACCGCGCGGGGAATCATGCGGCAGGGGCGCTGGCCCGGTGGGGCTTCGGGAGATCCGGTCGCGCTGCGCGCGCGGCGCTGGGCTGGTAATAGGCGGCGGCGTCGTCGTCGGCTTCGGCATCGTTGACGACCACGCCGTG
>DATLVT010000410.1:0-3052 GCA_035577105.1 Polyangia bacterium | reverse complement strand
CTCATGAGCCTGGACAACGGTGACTGGGTGCAGATGAACGACGTCCAGTTCGGCACCGTCGCGGGCACCATCAAGACGGCCCAGGTCACCGCCTCCACAGCCGCCCCGACGGTGAGCGGCGTCTCCGTCGATGTCCGCGTGGATTCGGCGACCGGCCCGCTGCTGGGCAACGTCGTGATCCACGGGACGGCCGACGGCAATACCTACGCGGTCAACAGCGCGGCCATCAACACGGCGGGCCTCACCGGCCGTCACAACGTCTTCTTCACGGTGCGCGGGTCTGGCCTTCAGATGATCACCTTCTTCGAACTGAAGTAGGCACCCGCCGCCCCGGCGGCTTCGTTTTCCCAGGAGCGCGGCTTGATGCCGCGCTCTTGGCGTTTGTGACGACAGCGGTCGCGGCGAAGGTTAGTCTCGGCTGGTGCAGGTCACGCTGGCGTATGTCGACGGAACCATCGAGATCCGCGGGCTGGCGGCCAATCAAGCCGCACCGTCACCCGACTGTCGCTGGGACGCGCGAACCGCCTGCTACCGCGCCCCGGCCGTTGCCTACGCCTCTTTGCGACGAGCGCTGGCCCGCGCCACCGTCGACGTCGATGATCAGGCGCGCCGGTATGACGTGCTTGCCGACGGAACGCGCGTCCGGCGCGAGCCCCGCCCCTACCAGGCCGAAGCGCTGGCCGCCTGGCGAGCCCACCAGGGGCGTGGCGTGGTGGTCCTGCCCACCGGCGCGGGCAAGACCTGGGTGGCCTGCCTGGCCATCGACGACAAGCGGCGCAGCACGCTGGTGGTGGCGCCCACGCTGGATCTGGTGCGGCAGTGGTACGACGTCCTGCGCAGCACCTTTCTGCAGCCGGTCGGCGTGATCGGAGGCGGCGACTATGACGTCAGGGCGCTGACGGTGGCCACGTACGATTCGGCCTATATGCACATGGAACGCCTGGGCGGGCGCTTTGGCCTGCTGGTGTTCGACGAGTGCCACCACCTGCCCGGCGCTGCCTATGCCTTGGCCGCGCGGGCCAGCCTGGCGCCGTATCGCCTGGGGCTGACGGCGACACCGGAACGCAGCGACGGGCGCGAGGCTGACCTGGGCCACCTCATCGGTCCCGTCGTCTACCGCAAAGACATCGTCGATCTGTCGGGCGGCTATCTGGCGCCGTACGACACGATTCGCCTGGTGGTCGAGCTGGGCGAGGCGGACCGCCGAGAGTACGACGAGGAACGCGCCATCTACCGACGTTTTCTGGAAGAGAACGGCATTCGCATGAGCAGCCCCTCGGGGTGGTCGGATTTCATCATTCGATCGTCACGCAGCGAGGCCGGCCGGCGAGCCATGGCCGCCTATCGTCGGCAGCGCGAGATCGCCTTCGCCGCGCCTGCCAAGATCGAGTACGTGGCCCACCTGCTGGCGCGGCACCGGCACGATCGCACGCTGCTGTTCACCCAGGACAACGCCACCGCCTACCAGCTGTCACGGCGGTTTCTCGTTCCCGCCATCACCCACCAGACACGCGTCCGAGAACGGAGTGAGATCCTGAGCGGGCTGGCCGAGGGTCGTTACGCGGCGGTGGTGGCTTCGAAGGTGTTGAACGAAGGCGTCGACATCCCGGCCGCCAACGTTGCGGTGGTGGTGTCGGGCAGCGCGTCCGTGCGCGAGCACGTGCAGCGGCTGGGACGCATCCTGCGGCCGCAGGACGGAAAGCAAGCGCTGCTGTACGAGCTGGTCACGGCCGGAACCAGCGAGACAGCTACCAGCGCGCGCAGGAGGGACCACAGTGCTTACCGCTGACCTGGTGACGGTGCGACGGCGGGGCGAGGACCTGCGTCTGGTGCCGCTGGACGACGATGACAGGGCGCGCGCCGCGGCCCTCGCCGCCGATTATCTGTCCGCGGCCCGCGCCCACGTGGGACGCAGCCGGCAAGAGCTGGAGGCGGCCTGGCAGGCGGTGCCCGTGGCGGCCCGCGAACAGCGTCTGGCCGCCGGCGTGCGCAAGCTGGTGAGCGATCGCTGCGTGTTCGCCACGGACGCAGCCGTGGACAGCGTGGCCTTGCGGGCCGAGCTTTTTCAGATGGCCGCCTCCCTGCGACGCGAGCTGGCGCCAGGCGTTGATTTTGATCGCGCCGCCGTCATCGCCGCGGTGGCCGCGCGTCGCACGATCAGCCCTGAGGTCATCGATGCCTCGCTGTACGCGGATCTGCACGGCGCCGAACGCCTTGAGGGAGTGCAAGCGCTGGATCCGGCCGCTCTGGCGGCGCGATTCGAGCTGGCGCAAGCGCAGGGCGTCCTGCTGCGCGCCGTTCGCGTGGTGGCCGAGGTGCGGGCCACCGAGGCGGCCCGCTATCGGGCGCTGTTCGGCAAGCTGAAGTTCCTCCGCCTGCTGCACACCATCACGCCTGCCGGCAAGGATGGATACCGCGTCGAGATCGACGGCCCATTCAGCCTGTTCCAGTCGGTGACCCGATATGGTCTACAGCTTGGGTTGGCCCTGCCGGCCATCGTTGAATGCGATCGCTGGCAGCTGGAAGCGGACGTTCTGTGGGGCCGCGAGCGCAAACCGCTGCGCTTTCGCTGGAACGGGCAAACGACGGGCGCTGCGACGGATGGCGCGCCGACGGGCTGGGCGGCGGCGCTGCCCGATGAAGTGGCGGGCCTGCTGGCCGGCGTGAACGCGCTGGACGGACCTTGGCGGGCGACGCCGTCGAGCGAGATCTTCAGCCTGCCCGGCGTCGGATTGTGCGTGCCGGATCTGGAGTTCCGCAACGCTGCCAGCGGCGCGCGGGCCTTTCTGGAGGTGCTGGGGTTCTGGAGTCGGCAGGCGGTCTGGCGCCGCATCGATCTGGTGCGAGGCGGGCTTCCGCAGCCGATCGTCTTCGCGATCAGCAAGCAGCTGCGGGTCAGCGAGGAAGCGCTGGACCAGGAACTGCCAGGCGCGCTGTACGTCTATGCGCGGGCCATGAACGCCCGCGCCGTGGTGGCCCGAATCGCCGCCGTGGCCCGCTGAGGGCGCGCGTTCAGGCGATCGGCCACCCCTTCGAATCGCGCTTGGGACCC
>DATLVT010000409.1:0-13729 GCA_035577105.1 Polyangia bacterium | reverse complement strand
GATCCGGTAGCGACGCGGCATTTCTTGGAAGTGAATTTCTTCTTCAGACGATGGTCAGGCGTCGATGAACGTGGGACGCTGATCGTGTGACCGACTCGTTCGACACCGGTAGCTTTGGTCGGGTCAGCCGGTGCCGCTACGGTTACATGCTGTACGATCGCCACGACGTCTTCATCGGCCGCTCGCTGGAGCTTTACGGCGAGTGGGCGCAGTCAGAGCTGGAGCTGCTGGCGCTGATTCTTCATCCGGGAGACGCGGTCATCGACGTCGGCGCCAACCTGGGGACCCACACCGTCGGCTTCGCGCACAAGGTGGGGCCGACCGGACGCGTGTTCGCCTTTGAACCGCAGCGAATCGTGTTTCAGATGCTGTGCGCGAACGTCGCCCTGGGCGGGCTGCTCAATGTCCACGCCGTCAACGCCGGTTTGGCCCGCCAGCCGGGGACGTTGCTGCCGCATGACGTGGTCGACTATGACCGGCCCGGCAATTACGGAGCGGTCAGCTACGACAGCGCCGCCGCCACCCCACCCAGTACCCCGGCCAAGCTGGCTGGCGAGCCGACGACGTTCATGACGCTGGACCAGCTGCCTCTCGATCGCTGCCGGCTGCTGAAGATCGACGTGGAGGGAATGGAGCTGGAGGTCCTGCAGGGGGGAGCGAATCTGATCACGACCACCCGTCCCATCATCTATGTGGAGAACAATCATCCGGACAAATCACCGTCGCTGATCGCCCACCTGCTGGGCCTGGACTATCAGCTCTTCTGGCACTACTCGCCCTTTTACAACCCGAAGAATTTCGCCGGCAACCCGGACAATGTCTTCGACTCTGTCGGTGACATCAACCTCGTCGGCGTCGACGCGGCGCTGGCGCCGGCCTTTCGGGCGTTGCCGGCGGTGTCGGGACCTGACGACAGCTGGGAGGCCGCGCGGACGCGCACCCCGAAGCGTTAGCGGCAATCGAGCAATCGAAACAGCGCCCGCCTATTCGCCCTCGCTGAGCGAATAGCGGGTGATCGGCGTCGAGACGTTGGTGGTGCCGCTGGTGATGTAGAGGATGCCGTCGGTGTGGGTCAGCGACCAGTGCGCGTTGCGATCGGTGGCGGCGTCCAGCTTGTCCAGAAATTCGGGATCCAGGGGATAGACCTCGACGGTGTCGACGCGAAAGATCGCCTTGGCACGGGCGGCCTTGCGCAACAGCTCGGGGTCTTGATAGGTGAACACCACGACGCGCGACGCGGCCTTGCTGGCCTTGTGCAGGCGCTCCGCCGACGGCGTGCCGACGTCGATCCAGACCTGCAGGCTGCCCTGAAGATCCTTCACCCAGGCGGCCGGCTCGTCGGTGATCGACAGGCCCCTCGAAAAAGCGATCCCCTCCTGGTAGCAGAGGCAGTAGGCGATCACCCGCGCCAGGAGGTGACGCATCGATTCGGAGGGGTGGCGCCCCAGGCGCAGGTCCAGCTCTTCATAGACGCCGCGATCGACGTCAGAAAGCCCGATCTGCAGGTGGTAGACGGTGGCCGAAATCGCCATGGCGGCGCAGTGTACTTCAAGTTGGCGGGACCCTACCCGCCCAGATAAGCGGCCTTGATGCGGGGGTCGTCGGTCAGCTGGGCAGGCGTTCCCTGCAGCACGACCTGGCCGCGCTCCAGCACATAGGCATGATCAGCCACCGACAGGGCCAGGCGCGCGTTCTGTTCGACCAGCAGGATGGTGGTGCCGGCGCGGTGAATGGTGGCGATGGTCTCGAACACCTGCTGCACGAGAATTGGCGACAGGCCCATCGACGGCTCGTCCAGCAGCAGCACGCGCGGCCGGGCCAGCAGGGCGCGGGCAAAGGCCAGCATCTGCTGTTGCCCGCCCGACAGCCCACCCGCCGGCTGGTGACGCCGTTCGCCCAGCACCGGAAACTGGGCATACTGCTGTTCAATCGCGTCGCGGAGCGCGGCGGCCGGCTGTTTCAGCTCGCCACCGAGGACCAGGTTTTCCTCGACGGTCATGCGCCCCAGGATGGCCCGCCCCTCGGGGACCAGCGACAGGCCGGCCGCGACGACGCGATGAGCGGGCAAGCCGGCGATCTCGCTCCCGTCGAGGCGCACGGTCCCCCGGCGCGGCGCCACCAGGCCGCACAGGGCAGAGAGGATCGACGTCTTGCCGGCGCCGTTGGGGCCAATCAGCGTCACGATCTGACCGGCCGCCACCGACAGCGACACGCCGCGCACCGCCTCGACGTGGCCGTACGACACGAACAACGCGCGCACGTCCAGCAACGGCGGCGGCGAGTCCTGGCCCGGGCTCATGCGGCGCCGCTCCCCAGATAGGCGGCGATCACCTCGGGCTCTTTCACCACCGCAGTCGGCGTGCCGTCGGCGAGCACCCGACCAAAGTTCAGCACGGTCAGGCGATCGCAGACGTTCATCACCAGCGGCACGTTGTGTTCGACCAGCAACACGGCGTGTCCGTCGGCCGCCACCTGCCGGATCAGCGCCGCCACCGCCTGCACCTCGACCGGGTTCATGCCGGCGGTCGGTTCGTCCAGCAGCAAGATCTTCGGGTTGCCGGCCAGGGCGCGGGCGATCTCGACCCGGCGCTGCTCGCCATAGGACAGGTTGCGCGCCTGCTCGGCGGCGCGCCCGCCCAGACCCACCCGCTCCAGCAGGCCGGCGGCGCGGTCGTCAGCCTGTTTTTCTTCGGCCCGCGACCGCGGCAGCATCAGCAAACGGGCGGCGATCGACGGCTGGCGAATCAGGTGCTGGCCGACCAGGACGTTGTGGCGCGCCGACAGCTCCGGGAAAAGACGGATGTTCTGGAAGGTACGGGCCACCCCCAGCGCGGCGATGCGATGGGTAGGCAAACCGGCGATCGATCGCCCGGCCAGGGTGATTGTCCCCGCGTCGGCGCGCAGCAGCCCCGACACCAGGTTGATCACCGTGGTCTTGCCCGAGCCGTTGGGCCCGATCAGACCGTGCACCGTCCCCGCCGCCACCTGAAAACCGGCGCCGTCAACGGCCCGCACGCCGCCGAAGGCGCGCCGCACACCTTCCAGGGCCAGCACCGGCGTCACGCGCCCCTCCTGGTCCGCGCCGCCCGCGCCGCGCGCACGCGCGCCGGCAACGACACCAGCCCGTTGGGCAGAAACAGGATCACCGCCAGCAGCACCAGGCCGCTGACCAGAAGGCGCAGCGGGCCGGGTTCGATCCCGATCAGCGGCGACAGCTCACGCAAGACCTCCGGCAGCAGCGTCAGAAAAGCCGCGCCCACCGCCGGTCCCCAGAAGGTGTGCGCGCCGCCGACCACGGCGAACACCAGCATGTCCACCACCCTTTCAAAGGAGAATCCGTTGGGCGCCACCATGAACGTGAAGTGCGCCTCCAGCCCGCCTGCCAGACCGGCGATGGCGGCGCCCAGCACCAGCATGGCCAGCTTGTACATCGTGGTGTCGATGCCCATGGTGCGCGCCGCCGGCTCGTCCTGGCGGATCGCCTCCAGGGCGAACCCCCACTTTGATCCGCGCAGGCGTCCCAGCACGAACAGCGTCAGCGCCAGGCACAGCGCGATGTGGCCGACGCCAGCCTTCTGCGGAATGGCCACGATCCCCTGGGCGCCGTTGACATAGTCCCAGTTCACCATGCCCAGGCGCACCACCTCGCCGAAGCCGATGGTGGCGATGGCCAGAAAGACCCCGCGCAGGCGCAGCACCGGCAGGCCGAGAGGGATCGCCGCCAGCGCCGGCACCAGCGCCGCCGCGCCCAGGACCACGACGAACGGCAGCGCGAACGGCAGCGCGGCGTGCATGGTCAACAGCGCCGCGGCGTACGCCCCCAGGGCCATGAACCCGGCGCTGCCCAGCGCCAGCTGCCCGCACGACAGCGTCGTGTAGACCGACAGCGCCAGCAGCGCATTGATGCCGATGTAACCGATGGTCGACTGATAGGTCGCGTACAGCTCGGCCAGCTGGGCACCCACGGCGCCGCCGCTCACGCTTCGCGCAGCGACGCCGCGCCCAGCAGGCCCCCGGGGCGCAGGGTGAGGATCAGAAACAGCGCCGCGAACGAGATGGCGTCGCGCCACGAACCGCCCAGGTGCGCGACCACCAGCACCTCGCAAAGGCCCAGGGCGAAACCGGCGACGACGGCGCCCACCATCGAACCCATACCGCCCAGGATGATCACCGCCAGGCCCTTCAGCTCCACGCTGCGACCCATGTCGGGCTGGATGACGTTGAAGGCCAGCCCGAACAGCACGCCGGCCGCGCCGCCCAGCGCCGATGAGATGAAGAACGACGCCGCGATGACCCGATCGACGTTGACGCCCAGGATGCGGGCCGCCCGCGGGCTCTCCGCCACCGCGCGCATCTGCCGGCCCAGGCGCGTCCGCTTGACCAGAAACGTCAGCGCCACGAACAGCACCAGCGCCACCGCGATGATCAAGATCTGCAGGCTGGAGATGACGCCGCCCAGAAACGCGATGGGTCGATCGGGCACCGTGCCCAGCGGGAAGCGCGAGACGTTCGGTCCCCAGATCTGCAGCGCCACCGCCTGGAACACGGTGGCCATGGCCAGCGAGCTGATGAGCCCGGAGATGTTCGAATCAGCGCGCCCGCGCAGCGGCCGAAAGGCGATCCGCTCCAGCACCAACCCCAGCACGCCGGCGAAGATCACCGCCACCGGCAGGGCCAGCAGCAACGGAAAATGCGCGCCGGCCACCAGCGTCAGCGCCACGAACGACGCCAGCATGAACACCGCCGCGTGGGCCAGGTTCAAGATGTCGAGGACGCCGAACACCAGCGTGTAGCCCAGGGCGAACAGCGCGTAGATGCTGCCCAGGAAAAGCCCGTTGATGATCTGCTGGCCCATCTGATGCCTTGGCACCCCGGCAACTGGCCCGTGCGGCGGCCGCCGGCGCCTTCGTTACGGGACGATCTGGAACTTGCCGTCCTTCACCCACTGCACGGCCGGTTCGTGGTCGCCGTCGCGGCTGGGCAGAAACGAAAACTTCCCCAGCGGCGTGGCCAGTCCTTTGATCTTGGCGAAACCGGCGCGGATGTCGTCGCGCCCGCCCTTGCCGCCGGCCTGGCCGCCCGCCTGCTTGATCGCCTCGGCGATCACCAGCGCGCCGGTATAGGCCTGGGCGCAGAACTGATCGGGATCGACGTTGCGTTCTTTCATCAGCTTCAGGAAGGCCTGGTTGGCCGGATCGGTGCTGACCTTGTTCCAGGCGGTGCCCACGTACACCCCCTCGGCGGCGGGGCCGGCGTTCTTGATCAGCGCCGGGCTGTTGAATCCGTTGCCGCCCATGATGGGCACGTTCCAGCCCAGCTGCCGGGCCTGGGTGACGATCCCGGCGGCGTTGTCGGCCAGCGCGGAGACCAGCAGGATGTCCGGGGCCAGCGCCTTCAGCGCCGTGAGCTGCGCGTTGTAGTCGCGGTCCGGCTTGGCGAAGGTCTGCGTGCCGACGATGGTGGTGCCGGCGGCGTCCAGGGCTGCCTTCATGACGTTGTAGCCGGCCTGGGTGAAGGCGTCGTCGTTTCCGTACAGCACGGCCGCCTTCTTGAAGTGCAGCTTGTCCTGCAATCGCTTGACGGCGCCCGGGATGACCTGCCCCTCGGTCAGGGACACGCGCCAGATGGAATCGCCGATGTCGGTGATCCCTTTGGGCGCGGTGTTGGAGACGGCGACGACGGGGACCTTGGCCGCCTGGGCCAGCGGGTCGGCGGCGGTGGCGGTGTTCGACAGCGTGGGGCCGACGATGACGGCGACCTTGTCTTTATTGATGAAGCGCTGGAAGACGGCGATCCCTTGCTCCTTGGTGGACGCGTCGTCCTCGAAGACGGCCTCCAGCTTGATGCCCTTCAGATGTTTGCTCTTGTTGATCTCGTCGATGGCGGCCTGCAAGCCCGCCTTCTGGCTGGCGCCGTACACCGCGGCCGGACCGGTCATGCTGAACGCGGCGCCGATCTTCACCACCGTCTCGGCGGCAGCGGCGGTGCTGGTCGCCAGCAGCATCGGCACACTGAAAGCGCAAGCGGCGACAACGGCGGCGACAGCGACGGGGCTAGCGACAAAGCGAGCTTTGAGGCGCATGGGGGTCCCTCCAGTTGGGCTCATGGGCCCCCGTTCCTACGCCAACCGTCGGGGCAGATCAAGCCGACGGGGCCCGGCCAGAGCGGCCCAGGACAGGCGCCGCCAAAAGTGGTATCGACATTCGCATGTCGGGAACAACGTCATCGGCAGGGTCGTCGGCAAAAGCATCAGATCGCCTGCTGGCGGGCAAGGTCGCCTGGGTCACCGGATCATCGCGCGGGATCGGGCGGGTCATCGCCGATCACCTGGCGTCGCTGGGCGCCCAGGTGGCGGTGCACGGCACCAGCCCCACCTCCAGCCGCGCCTTCAACGAGGCCGATTCGCTGGAGGCGGTGGCCCGCGCCATCGCCGAGGCGCACGGCGTGGACGTGCTGCCGGTGGCCGGCGATCTGACCAACGAGGCGCGCGTCGACGAGATCGCCGCCGAGATCCGCGCGCGGTTTGGCCGCATCGACATCCTGGTCAACTGCGCCGGCGGCGACATCGGCGCCCAGGGGGTCACCGGGGCCAACGCCGGCAAGCCGCAAAAGAACGACGCCGTGAACATCTCTGTCGCCGATCTGCGCACGGTGATGGAACGCAACCTGATGACCTGCATCCTGCCCTGTCGCGCCGTCGCGCCCGAGATGCTGGCCCGCAAGCGCGGCTGGATCGTCAACATCGGCAGCGTCTCCGGTCTGTCGGGGCGCGAGGGCGAGGCCATCTACAGCACCGCCAAGGCCGCCGTGCACGAATACACCCGCTGCCTGGCCGCGCAGGCGCGCCCGCACAATGTCCATGTCAACGCCGTCGCTCCCGGCGGCGTGATCACGCCGCGCTTCCTGGCCAGCCGCCCCGTCGATGAGACGCGCAAGGTCAAGGACGGCACGCTGATCCGTTACGGCTGGCCCGAGGAGATCGCCCGCGTGGTCGCCTTCCTGGCCTCGGACGCGTCGTCGTACATCTCCGGGCAGGTGCTGCGCGTCGACGGCGGCGAGCAGCTGTTCCCGGCGTAGACGGACGACCGCGAGACGGCCGCAAAGCGGCAGACAAAATTCCGGGCCTCCATGACGGTTGTCATGGAATTTCCCGGCTCGTGTCCGTTGGGACGGTGCCGCGTCGTGAATGCCGTCGCCGTCATGGTTTTTCTTGTCTCGGATCGCCGATGTGCATAAAGATCATCGCATCGTGATCGGTCGGGCGCATGGCAGGTGGTGGTGGGCCCCGGGGCGGTTGCTCCGTTCACGCGTCGCTCGAAGGAAGGATCCGCATGTTCGCTCGTCGGGGTGGCTGGTGGGTGTTGCTGGGATTGACCTTGTTCGGTTGCGGAGGAGGCGGCGCGCGGCCTGACGGAGGGGGCGGATCCGACGGCGGGGGCGGTAGCAGCCTCACCAAGGGGATGAACGGCCGACGATTCCGCGCGGCGGGCGGCGTCCCTGACCTCGCCAGCGTCGGTGTCTCCGGCGGCGGCGATGCCCCCGACGCTTCAGCGAGCGATGGAGGCGTCGATGTCGTCGCTGACGTCGTCGACGGTGGCACTGCCGGTGCTGGCGGCAATGGCGGTGGCAGCGGTGGGGCCCCCGGTCTGGACGGCGGTGCTGACGAGGTGGCGGATTCCGGTGACGACGCCCCCGCTACCGCGATGGAGGTCTTACCCGAGGTGGCCGCAGCGGACGATGCGCCCACCGTCGAGGTGGCTGGACCGGACGATGCCCCCGCCACTGGCGCCGACGCCGCCGCCGATCTTGTATCAACCGACGCGGCCGACGCGGGAACGGAACCAGAGTCCGCCGACGCCCCGACAGAGCTGGCCGTCGACAGCGTCGACGGCGTCGAAGCCGCGCCCGACCTCGGTCAGGCCGATGCCCCAGTCGACAGGGCGCCGCCCCCGCCCCCCGGACCGTCGTCAGTGGCCATCACCTGGGCCTCCATCGCCAACGTCTATCTCGAGCTGGGCGCCACCTCGGTGTTGATCGATGGCTATATCACCCGGCTGCCCGGCAATGATTTTTACGGCGGCGGCAGTGGCCTGGCCTTCACGCACACCAATTACTCGTCGGACGAGACCGCCATCCGGCGGGTGCTGGACGCGCTGGGCGGCGCCGGGCGGATCAACTGGCTGTTCACCGGACACAGCCACTGGGACCATTCCTTTGACACCGCGACGTGGGCCCGCCTGACCGGCGCGCCCATCTACGGTCCCACCACCACCTGCTTGCAGGCGCGCGCCGAAGGAACGCCGGCCACCGGTTGCACGGCGATCTCCGGCGGCGAGAAGCTGTCGCTGGCAGCGGGCGTCACCGTGCGGGTCATCCGCTGGAATCACAGCGGTGATGCGACGACCAACCCGGAGCAGCACAACCCCGTCGAGCTGAAAGCGGTGCCCACGCCGGATGCCCAGGGGCGGCTGCGCGCCGGCGTCTCCGAGGACTTCCCCAACGGTGGCGGCGGCCGCGCTTTTCTGTTCACGTTCGACAGCCCGGCAGGCCTTTACAGCGTGTTCTTTGAAGACTCCACCGGGGCCGCCGACCTGAAGCAGCCCATCATCATCGACAGCGTCAACTATGGTGCGCCCCTGTCGAACCTGGCGGCGGCGCTGGCCGACGCGGCGCTGACCCACGTGGATCTCTGGATCGCCACCGGCGGCGCCCCGGTCGCCCAGCTGGTGGTGCCGGTGATCAAACCCAGGGCCTATCTGCCGGTTCACTGGGACGGCCTGTTCCGCGCCTTCCAGGCGGGAGCGCCGGTGTTCGCCGACAGCGATCTGACGAACTATCTCAAAGGTCAGGGTGTCAAGATGGTGACGCCGAGCCAGTACCTGGACAAATGGTCTCTGTCACCAGGCGGCATCGTCGCGGTCGACAACAAACAGGTCCAGCACGCGCTCGGCTTCTGAGCGGGCGGCCATCGCCGCCCTGGCGCCGGCGTCAAAAGGACGCCAGCACCGTGATCCAGGCCAACCAGATCACCACACGCTTGAGTGGCCACAACAGCCACACTGCGACACGGCGATCAGAGCGGTGCCGCCAAAGTTCAGAAATTGGCGCTGAAAGTCCGGCTAACTGGCTCATGGTGGGCCAGTACAGCAAGGGCAATGCCAGCGACCTGGCGCCCCGCTCAGCGACCCAGGGTGGCCACGTGCACGCTGAGCGTGTGCGAGGCGTTGCCTGAAACCCAGGCCACCGCGCCCGCGTTCGGCCCGCCCTTGAATCGAAACAGGGGCGCCGAATCCACGAATTCGACGTTGGTCATGATGGTCGGCGCCACCACCACGTTCAGCGTTTGATCGAGGACCGCGGCGTACCAGGTCAGCTTGTGACGCCCGGTGCTGTCCCACAGGGCGTACGTGACCAGCACGTCGTCACCCAGTCGTTCCACCTTGGGCATGGTCGCCTGCACGGTTCCCTGGTTGCTGGTCAGCCAGACGGCGGCGCTGGCGGCGGCCACGCCGGTCGCGCCGTCGCAGAAGACCAGGCGCACGTCGCGCGCGCTGCGACCCTGCGATGACGTGTGCACGATCAGGAATCGGCCATCGGCCATCCTGACAAACTGCCCGGTCTGCGCGTCGGTCTTGTTGTCGCCGGTGTTGCCGGCAATCGTCCAGTACGGCTGGTCGAAATCCGTGCTGTTCCTGGTCGTGTATCCGGTCAGCGACCACCGGGCGAAACCAAGCTGGCGCGGGAAAGCGTCGCCGTGGGCCAGCACGTAATAGTTTCCGCCGTCGATGATGAGGCGCTGATTGAAGCTGTGCGAATACCACCAGCCCGCCCCGAAGTGGATGACGTCATTGCCGGACGGGGGGACAATCGCGCCGGAATCGGGGTTCAGCAAACGGAAGAACCCCGCCTGATGCCGGGTGGGCGGCTGGGTCGCGCTGAACCACATCATTGAATGCCCCAGATAAAGGACGATGCGGCTGTTGGTGGTGTCATAGCCGAGGATGCCGTTCGCCGCTCCGCCCGGATCGCCCAGCGTCGCCTCGTTGTTGTTGTCCTGATCGCCGAAGATCAGGCGGTCCCAGACCGCCGTGGCGCCGGCGCCAGCCAGCTTGACCACGTGCAGCTCGTTGCCGTTGATGTTGTTCTGATCGCCGGGCGTGCTGGTCTTGAACGGGTGATCATTGTTGTAGCCGAGGTAGAAATTGCCGCCGGGATCCTTGGTGAAGCCCAGCAGCTTGTACGAGCTGATCCCAGTCGCGGTGGTGGTGGCAGTGGTCAGCGCGGCGTCGACGTGCGTGATGTTGATCGGGCCAGGCGCCGGCAGAGCCCAGGGAGCGCTCTTGCCGGTGGCGTAGTCCAGCCAGGCCACATCCAGCGATCCGTCGTCGCTGGCCACGGTGATGATCTGCGAATGCAGGCCAAAGTTGGCGACCGGGGTGGGGGGAATGAAGCCGTCGTTGAAGTAGTCATCGGCGACGTTGAACACCGTCCCCTTGTTTTCGACCCCGACGTCGTGCGTGGCCACGGAAACCGACGCCGGCGCCAGATCCGGTGGGGCGTCCGGTGGGGCGTCCGGCTGCGCGTCGCTGGCGGTCTCGCCGGGACTGTCGACGGCTTCGGGCGTGCTTCCATCGTTGACGTCGCCGCTGGCGAGCTGGTCGACGGCCGCATCACCGGCGTGACTGACATCGCCGCCCGGGCTGGCGTCGCCGGCATCGCTGCTGCTGACGACGTCGCTGCTGTCGTTCTTGATCCCGCTGTCGACGGCGGCGTCGTGGGCGTCGCTGGCCATCACGACGTCCAGCGCGGCGTCGTGGGCGTCGCTGATCGTCACGACCTCCTTGGCAGCGTCGCGCCCGTCGCTGGCTGGCGCTGCGTCCGTCGGCGCCTCGACCGGAACGTCGGCGCCGTCCACGCTCGCCGGCGCTTCAGCGGCAACATCGCGCCGGTCGTCGCCGGCGCTGTGGTCGCCCGCCTCGGGGCTGATGACCGTGTCGCCGCTGGCGGCCCCATCGTCGTTGGTCCGGGTGTCGGCGGCGCCGCGGGCGGCATCACGGACGGGATCGCTGGTGGTGCAGCCCACCAGCGCGGACAGTGCCAGACTCCAGCAAAGGCACAGAATTTTTCCCGGACGCATCCGGCGATTCTGCACCAAAGTGGTGGCACCCGCTATTGACTGGAGTTCAAGAAACATGGTTTTTTGGACCTCATTGACGAAAGTCGTCGACTGTCTTTACCGGCGCCCTCGGCCGTGCGTCGAACACCAGCACACAATGGAGTAATCTGCCGTCATGTCGCGCCCCATCGCTCTCGTCACTGGCGCCTCCGCCGGCATCGGTCAATCATTCGCCGAGCAACTGGCCCGCGCCGGTCACGACCTGGTGGTCGTCGCCCGTCGGCAAGATCGGCTGCAGGCCCTGGCGCAGCGCCTGCACACCGAACACAAGGTGGACGTTCAGGTGATGGTGGCCGATCTGGCGACGACGGCCGGGGTGGACGCCGTCGCCGCCCGCGCGACGGCGGGGCCGCTTGACCTCATCGTCAACAACGCCGGCTTTGGCGGCTACCGCCGCTTCGCCGAGCTTGATCCCAAGATCGCCGACCAGCTCATCTCCGTGCACATCCGTTCCATCGTACAGGTGTCGCGCGCGGCGCTTCCCACGATGATCCAGCGCGACGCTGGCGGGATCATCAACGTCGCGTCGCTGCTGGCGCTCTCCGGCTCGATCGGGCCCGGCACCTTCATGCCCCAGCGGGTGGTTTACGCGGCCGCCAAGTCCTTCATGCTCACCTTCACCCAGATCCTGGCCAGCGAGCTGACGTCCACCAAGGTGCGCGTCCAGGTCTGTCTGCCCGGGGTCGTGAAGACCGAATTTCACGAGGTGCAAGGCTTTGACACCAGCAAGATGCCGCCCCGGATGAGCCCCGACGACGTGGCACGCGCCTCGCTGTCCGCGCTGGCCAGGGGCGAGGTGGTGTGCGTCCCGGCGCTGGAAGACGCCGCGGCGTTGCAGCGGGTCGATGAGGCGCAACGCGCGGTGCTGGCCGTGGCCACCACCCCGACCCTGGCCTCGCGTTACCGCTGAGCCCGTCGGGCTGCGTGGAATGTGGAATGTGGAATGTGGAATGTAGACGACCACAGGTGAGATCGGGTCATTGCCATCTCATGGCGCTCGCCTGCCTGGCCGCTGCTTGCGACGCTGCGCCGGCGGATCAGATCACGGTGGACGTCGTCACCCGTTGCGGCGCGCCGCAGCCGCCCGGTGAGCTGCCGGCGCTGCCCTCCGATCCGCACCGCGAGGCCTATTTTTCCTCGCACCACCTGCCGCTCCTGTTGAACCAGGGGGGACCGGTCTTTCGAAATCCCCATCTGGTGGCGGTCTTCTTTGGAGACGATCCGCTGCGCCAGCCCACGGAAGCCCTCCTGCAGTCCTACGGCTGCACCTCCTTCTGGAGGGAGGCGGTGGCGGAATACGGCGTGGGAGACGCCACCTTCGAGCGGAGCGTGGTGCTGCCATCGTTTCCCTTCATCGCCGGGCAAGCGCAGTTCGACGCGTGGCTGATTGAACAAGCCAGGCCGCTGGGCCTGCAAACCGACGAGCGGGCTTTTGTGTTCTTCCCGCCCCGCGACGCGCCGGTTCCCGAACATCCGTGCCAGGACGAGTTCGGTTATCACACGTCGATCACCATCGATTCGCGCGAGATCGCCTACGCGGTGGTGAACGACTGTGCCTCGTCATCAACCTGGACCACGCCCATGGATGTGCGGTCAGAGACGTTGACCCACGAATTGATCGAGCTGGCCGTTGACCCCTTCCCCCTGACAAGGCCCGGCTGGCGAGGGTTCGATCAAGAGAGCTGGGCCGTCGCGCCATCCGCCGACGAAAACGCCGACGTGTGCATCAACAACCCCGTCTCCTCGACGGACTATCCGTTCTTGATGGCGTCGGCCTGGTCCAATCGCCGCGCCCTGGCCGGCCTGCATCCCTGCAGCAGCCGAACCAAACCGCTGGCGCTGGCGATGGCCTCCCAGCCGACCATCGATCTATCAGGCGGCGCCGCCGATCTGGCGATTGACGTGTACAGCGATGATCCGCAAGGCCAGTACGTCCTGGGGGCCTCCGGCGAGACGCTGCGACGCTGTGTCAACCTGCTCCCGCAAGATTCCGCGGTGACGGCGGTCGACGGCGACAGCCGGCACTATTCCGTCAAGCGGTTACCCGCCAATGCCTGCGATCCGCCGAACGGCCTGCCCGATCGGTTTGCGCTGATCCTGTACGACCTGTCTTTCACTCAGGTCTTCACCAGCTTCGTCACGGTGATCGGCGCGCGACCATAGCGCCGGCCGGCCGCCTAGTAACGGATGTCGACCAGCGTCTTCTTGCGCAGCTCGGCCAGGTACGTCTTGGTCTGGCGCTCCATCTCTTTTTGGCGAAGCTGCATGCGGATGTCGTCTTTGACTTCTTCCAGAGGCTTGGCCTCTTTGACGCGGCGATCGACCAGCTTGATCACGTGAAAGCCGCGATCGGCGCGCACCGGGCCGCGGATGTCGCCCACGTTCATGGCGAAGACGATCTCCTCGATGGGCTTGGGCAGCATGTCCTTGCCAAAGTAACCAAGGTCGCCGCCCTCGCCGCGCGTCGCCGGATCGTCGGACAGCTCGCGCGCCAGCTTGGCGAAGTCTTCGCCCTTCTGTGCCCGTTCCAGCACGCGCTGGGCCTGCGCTTGC
>DATLVT010000408.1:0-8126 GCA_035577105.1 Polyangia bacterium | reverse complement strand
CGCGCGCGGTTGCTGGCAGGCGCGATCGTCGCGGCGTCGTGCGCGTCGGAGCCGTCGCCGCAGCCGCGCGTGGCCTCGCACGCACCGCGGCCCACGCCCGTGACGCCCGTCGAAACACCGGCCCCGATCATCGAGGTGGCGGCCGCCGAACCACCGCCGCCGTCTCCCGTGGACCTGGTGGTGACCGCCCTGGGCGTGGACAAGGACGCGCTGGTGTGGAGCCCTGCCAGGAAGACGTTCGCCGTGGTTGTGCCCGTGGTGGCGCCCAGCGGCGTCAAGGCCAAGGCGATCTCCCGGAAGTCCCCAAGACCTGTCCACGCGACGATCGCGGTCTATGCGCCCACCGGCGACCGCCTGGCCAGCTTTCGCGCCGTCGGCCCCGGTCCGGTCAGCGAACTGCGGTACCTGGGCGAAGATCGACTCTTCTATCAAGTTCCTGGCGCGCAAGTTCCCGGCAAGACCCGCCCTCCGCTGCGCCGACAACCGCATGGCGTGAGCCTGCCGGTGTCCCTGCGCCACGGCATCCAGCCGCTGAAGCCTGGCGTGGCGCCGGTGGCGTGCAGCGGGTGGGAATTCGTTTTCTCGCCCGCCGGTGATCACGTCGCCTGGCTGAGCGGCGATGCCAAGCGCCAGCGCCTGTTCGCCGACGGGCAGCCGGTTTACCCGCGTCGCGGATGGACCACCCTGCAAGGTCAGCCGGCCTGGTCGCAGGACGGCGTCAGCCTGGCCGCCATCGAAAACGGATTGCACCGGCGCCTGGTGGTGCTGGTCGAGTTCGACAACCCCAGCGGCGACAACACCTGGCCCCTGCCCATCGAAGCGAATGATCCGTCGCTGCACGTCTACTGGGCGGGCCCGGGCAAGCTGGTGGTCGGTCCGTCGCTGACCAGGCCGGTGTTCGCCGTTTCCTACCATCGCGATCCGGCGCCGGTGGTCAGCATGCCGGCAACGCCGGCGGCCAGTTCGGCGGGGCGTCCCTGATGCTGATCGATCGGGCGCGCATCGAGGAGATGGTTCGCCAGGCGCTGACCAGCGCCGGTGGTGGCGGCGGCACCGCCACCGCGGACGCCGCCGCGCGGCCGGTCGATTCCGCGGGCGGCCTGCTGCTGACCCCCGATCGCGGCGTGAACATCGGCGAGCCGTTCGATCCGCGCGCCATGGCCGGCATCCTGGCGGCCACCCCGGCGCGCATCGTGGTCGGTCGCACCGGCGTGCGCTACCGGACCAACACCATGCTGCGCTTTCGCGCCGACCACGCCGCCGCCAAGGACGCCGTGATGTCCGAGGTCGACCCGGCGCTGCTGGCCCGCCTGGGCCTGTTCGAAGTGGCCTCGCGCGCGCCCGACAAGCCGATCTTCTTGCAGCGCCCCGATCTGGGACGCGCCCTGTCCGACGCCGGCCGGGAAGAGATCACCCGCCGCATCGGGCGCTCGCCGGTGCTGGTGATCATCTATGGTGACGGCCTGTCGGCGGCGGCCATCAATCAGAATCTGCCGGAGTTTCACGGGGCGCTGCTGCCGGCGCTGGCGGCGCGCGGGATCCAGCACGCCCCTGCGTTCTTCGTTCGCCACGCCCGCGTGAAGATCATGGACGAGGTCGCCCGCTTGACCTCCGCGCAGGCGGCGCTGTTCGTGTGCGGCGAACGCCCCGGCCTCGGCTTCGCCGATTCGCTGTCGGCCTATTACATCTACCAGCCGGCGGAGGGGGCCACCGACGCCGATCGGGAGGTCATCTCCAACATAAACCCGCGCGGGCGCGTCCCCGCCGAAGCGGCCCGCGACGTGGCCCTGGCCATCGAACGGGTGCTGCGCAACAAAAAATCGGGCGTTCTGTTTCCCTGACGCCCACGAAGCAAAACGAAACGAAAACGAAGCCGCGCCGTGAAGCTGGAGCTGAAACCCGTCAAGCCGCGCGCCCTTTCGGTGCGGCGTATCGCCGAGGCGGCGCCGCCCCTGGCCGCGTCGCTGGGCCTGGGCGCGGGCCGCCGCTCGCTGGGGATCATCACCGCCACGTCGGACGACGCGCTGTTCGCCGCGCTCGATCAAGGGACCAAGGCTTCGCCCGCCGACGTTGTGTACGCCAAGTCGTTCTATGCCGGGTCGAACTATCCGTCGGGGCCGCTGTCGGGCGAATGCATCGGCATCTACGCCGGCGCGGATCCCGCCGAGATCGACGCCGCGCTGGAGGCCTGTGTTGGCTATCTGGAAGACGAAGCCTGGTTCTACGCCGTCGAGACCGCCGGCGATCCCACCCGGCCGGTGCTGTTCTTTCCGCACGTGATCGCCTCGCTGGGTCGTTACCTGGCGCCGCTGGCCGACGTGCCGGTGGGCAGCGCCATGGCCTACCTGATCGCGCCGCCGCTGGAGTCGATCATCGGCATCGACGCCGCCTGCAAGGCGGCGCCTCTGCGTCTGGCCAAATGGTTCGGTCCCCCGTCGGAGACGAACTTCGGCGGCGGTTACCTGGTGGGCGAGCAGCCGGCCTGCGAGGCGGCCGCGCGCGCCTTCGCCAGCGCCATCATCGACGTCTGCGCGGCGCCCGTCGACACGCGGGCGGCGCGCGGCGGTGGCGAGCTGGGACCGTCGGCGCCGCCGCGACCGTCGTCGTCAGCCACGGGCGCGGCCACCGCCAGCCGCTTTCAATCGCTGGACACCGGCCAGCGCTTTGCCGAGAAGCCCGACCACCTGACCCACCTGGTCGACGACGCCACGCTGGTCCGCAAGACCCACCCGCGCATCGTCGCCCGCGGCAAGCTGGATCTGTTGCAGGCGGCGATCCTGGACGCCCAGGTGGCGGCCGACGCCGAGCAGGCGCGCGCGCTGGTGGGCGAGCTGGGCGAGCTTCTGGAGCTGGCCCGCGCCCTGGTCGGCGCCGAGGTGACCGGCCGTCCGCTGCCGCCGCTGCGCCTGCTGGGCATGACCGGCACCGAGGTGCGCGACGCCACCCACCACACGCGCGAGCTGTACGGCGTGCCGTTCATGTACCCCGACGTTCGCCAGGGACCGGTGGTGGCCAAGCTGAACCTGGCCCGGGCCATCGCCCGCGAGGCCGAGGTGGCCACGCTGCAGGCCTTTGCCGCCGACAGCGGCGGCCCCACGGCGCCCCCGCTGCGCCCCGACCTCACCGAGGCTCTCAATCGACTGTCGTCGGCGCTGTACCTGCTGGCTTGCAAGTACGTCGGTGGCCATTACGATGGGACCCGCCGCCCGAAAGGACCGATCCGCGGTTGGCGCCCACCCTCCTGATCGCAAGAGCGCAAACGCGATGACCGAAAAGCAAGAGCGTCTGGTCAAGGCCTACGACGCGGAAGCGTGGCCTCTTTACGGCGGGCGCTTTGCCGAGATGATCAGCGCCGCCTTCGTCCCGCGCCCGGCGGCGCGCGTGCTGGTGCTGGGGGGCGCCACCGGCCTTCTTCCCCTGGCGCTGGCCCGCGCGCTGGACGCTGACAGCCACCTGTCCACCTTTGATTCGGCGCCCACGCTGGTGGCGCAGGCCCGCCGCCGCATCGAAGCCGATCCGGCGAACGCGGCGCGCATCTCCATCGCGGAGGTGTCCGCCGCGGCGCCCCTGCCCGTGGCGCCCGGTTCCTTTACCAGCGCCGTCTTCAACGGCGGCGCCGGCGAGGGGACCAGCGCCGACGACATCCTCATCGAACTGTCCCGCGCCCTGCGTCCCGGCGGCCAGCTGATCGCGGCCTTGCCCTTGCGGGGCAGCTGGGCTGAATTTCTGGACATCTATCGCGGCGTGCTGCGTGACAATCGCAAGCCCGACAGCCTGGCGACGCTGGAGCGTTACGTGGCCACCCTGCCCGTCGACGACGCGCCGGCCGCCGCCCTGGAGCGGGCCGGGATGCGCAACGTGCAGATGACGGTCCAGCGCTGGGAGCTGTTGTTCAAGAGCGCCCGTGAGTTCTTCTTCGCCCCGGTCATCGAGCTGGGACCGCTGGCGCGCTGGAAGGCCATCGCCGGGCGCGGCGACGAGATGCAGGACATCTTCTTCTTCATCAAGGAAGCCATCGATGCATACTTCGCCGGGGGCGTCTTCGGCGTCAGCGTGGTCGCCGGCTGCGTCTCCGCAACAAAGGCATGAACGTGTCGTGAGCTCCCCAGATTCTTCGTCCCCCGCGTCGTCGTCCGATCTGCACGCCCGCTATGAAACCCTGGTGCGCGAGCTGTCCGAGCACGACCGCCGTTACTACGTGGAGATGGCGCCGGTGGTCTCCGACGCCGAGTACGACCGGCTTTACCGCGAGCTGCGCGCCCTCGAGGCCGCCCACCCGGACTGGGTCAGCGCCGATTCGCCCACGCAGCGGGTGGCGCCCGCCCCCATCACCGCCTTTCCCAAGGTGGTGCGCGCCGTGCCCATGCTGTCGCTGGACAACGCCTACAGCGAAGGCGAGCTGCGCGAGTTCTATGATCGCGTGATCAAGGGGCTGCACGGCGAGACGCCCGCCTTCGTCGTCGAGCCCAAGATCGACGGCATCGGGATCGAGCTGACGTACGAGGCGGGGCGATTCACGCTGGGGGCGACCCGCGGTGACGGGCGCGTCGGCGAGGAGATCACCGCCAACCTGCGCACGGTCCGCTCGCTGCCGCTGACGTTGCGCCAGCCGGTGTCGATCACCGTGCGCGGCGAGGTCTTCATGGACAAGGCCGACTTCGCGGCGCTGAACCAGGAACGGGCCCTGGCCGGCGAGGAGCTGTGGAAGAACGCGCGCAACTTCACCGGCGGCTCGTTGAAGCTGCTGGATCCCCGCCTGTGTGCGACACGCCCGTTGCGCGTGATCCTGTACGAAGTGGTGGGTGGCGAATCGGTGCGGCCGCTGCACTCGGCCAGCCTGGCCTGGATGCGCGAGCTGGGTTTGCCGACCTCGCCCGATGTCTCGCTGGTCGACGGCTGGGAGCTGCTGGCCAGCACGGTCGCCTCGTGGGCGTCGCGCAAGGCGACGCTGGCCTATGAAGCGGACGGCCTGGTGGCCAAGGTCGATTCCTTCGCGCAGCGGCGGCTGCTGGGGTTCACCGCCAAGTTCCCGCGCTGGGCCATCGCCTACAAGTTTCCGGCGCTGCGATCGCAGACGCGCGTGGTGGGCGTGGAGGTGAACGTGGGCCGCACCGGCGCCATCACGCCCGTCGCCGAGCTGGAGCCGGTCGAGCTGTCGGGGACCACGGTCAAGCGCGCCTCGCTGTTCAACTGGGACGAGGTGCGCCGCCTGGACGTGCGCATCGGCGATCAGGTCGTGGTGGAGAAAGCCGGCGAGATCATCCCGCAGGTCATCGAGGTGATCACCGCGGCGCGCACCGGCGACGAAAAAGAGGTGGCCATCCCCACCGCTTGTCCCAGCTGCGGAGCAGCGCTGGTCAAGCGCGAAGGCGAGGTGGTCCTGCGCTGCGAGAACGTGGCCTGCCCCGACCAGCGCTGGAAGGCGGTGCAGTTCTTTGCCCACCGCGGGGCGATGAACATCGACGGCGTGGGCGAGGTGCTGGCGCAGGAGCTGGTCCGCAAGGGTCTGGTGGCGGACGCCGCCGATCTGTTCGCGCTGACCGTCGACAAGCTGGTCCCCCCCGCGGACGCCGCCGGCGCCGTGCGCATCGAGCGCATGGCCAAAAAATCCGCGGAGAATCTGGTCGCCGCCATCGCCCGCGCCAGAGACACCGCCACGCTGTCGCGCCTGATCATCGGCCTGGGCATCCCGCACGTGGGCACCGTGGCGGCGCAAGCCATCGCGGCGCGCTTTGGATCGCTGCAGGCCTTCGCCGAAGCGGCCGGGCCCGACCGTCGGCAGATGGTGGCGGCCATCGACGGCGTGGGCGAGGTCATCGCCGAGGCGGTGGGCGCGTACATGGACGATCCCCTCCACGTCCAGCTCATCGCGCGGCTGCGAGAGCGGGGCGTCTCGCCCGTCGAGCCGGTGGCCCACGTCTTCACCGACGGGCCGCTGGCCGGCAAGCGCGTCTGCGTGACCGGCAAGCTGTCGCGCGCGCGCAGCGATATCCAGAAGGACATCGAGGCGGCGGGCGGCAAGTTCGTCAACTCGGTGGGCAAGACCACGGACATTCTGGTGGCCGGCGAGGACGTGGGAAAATCCAAGCTGGACGCTGCACGTAAACTGGGAACGCAGATCGTAGATGAGGCCGGGCTGGAAGCGATCCTGCGGGGCGCGCCGGCGACAGAGGCAGCCACCACAGCCGCGCCGCCGCCCGAGCCAATCGATTCGTGAACGTTTCCGAGAACGTTCCCAGAACGTTTCAGTGAACGTTTTCGGTCGTCGGCGGATCGCCGTCTTCCGTGTACAGGCGCACGGTCTCGAAGAGCTTGTCCAGTGACAGAGGCTTGCGCAGAAACGCGCTGGCCCCCGCCGGCGTTTCGCGCGCGATGGCGCTGATGACAATGACCGGAATATCGGACAGGGCGTGATCGCGCTGCATGACCTCCAGCACCTGGCGACCGTCGATGAACGGCATCATCAGGTCCAGGATGACCAGCCGCGGACCGCACGAGCGATTCTCCGCCAGGAACTGCAGCGCTTGACGTCCATTCCCCGCCGGCACCACGTCATATCCCTCCGCCTCGAGGAGGTCCTGCAAGATGTCTCTGATCTCGAAATCGTCTTCGACAAGCAGAACCGTCTTTCCCAGCGCCATTCCAGCGGCTCCTTTCACTATTTTCTACGGTGAGGTGAGGGGACTGATCCGTCAAGCATCTTTATCGAAAACTTTACGGTACCTGCCCTTACATTGGAGACATGTCCGGGGACATGTTGGGAGACATGTCCGGGGACACGTTGGGAGACCAGTCCGGACGGCGAATCGTGGTCGCCAGCGAGTATCCGCGCACGAATATCGACGGTTGGTTTCGGTATTGAGGATCCACGGTTTCTACAATTGAGATCCTCGGATTCGACCCGCAACCCTTGGCGCTAAAGTTCCGTCAGAAGTTTGACGATAACGCGGGAGAGGCCGCGTGAAATCTCATACGCACAGCAATTCGGCCGCGCGAATCATCACCATCGGTGGTGGCAAGGGCGGTGTGGGCAAGAGCATCATTTCCTCCAACCTGGCGGTGGCCATGGCTCAAAACGGCCACCGCGTGGTCCTGGTCGACTGCGATCTGGGGGCCGCCAACCAGCACGTGCTGTTCGGCATCGACCGGCCGCTGCCGGGATTGCAGGCGCTCATCGATCGCAAGATCGACTCGCTGACGCCGGCCATGACCCCGACGCCGTTGCCCAATCTGCACCTCGTCGCCGGGACGGGCGCATCGGTGGGGGCGGCCAACATCAGCCACGGCGAAAAGCAGCGCATCATGAAAAAGATCCGCGCGCTGGACGCTGACGTGGTGGTGGTCGACGTGGGGGCCGGGGTCAGCTTCAATGTTCTGGATTTCTTCGAGCTTGGATCGCAGCGCCTGCTGGTGGTGACGCCGCAGGTGACGTCGATCCAGACCGCGTATTCGTTCCTGAAGGGCGCCGTCTTGCGGACCCTGCGCCATTCCGCGGAGAAAACCTCGGAGATCGAGCTGCTGGAGCCGGCCATCGCCAGCCGCGAGAACGAGAAGGTCAGCCAGATGCTGTTGCGGCTGCGTGAACAGCATCCCGCTTTCGGGGAGGCCATCTTTCAGATCCTGGCGC
Organism: Polyangia bacterium; assembly: GCA_035577105.1. Classification (GTDB taxonomy): domain Bacteria; phylum Myxococcota_A; class Polyangia; order Fen-1088; family Fen-1088; genus DATKEU01. Next base: position 499 of record DATLVT010000408.1, on the reverse strand, counting down.
GGTTCAACGCCCAGATCGTGGGCAATCAAGTCTTCGAGGAAAATCAGACCGGAATCTTTCACGCCGTGGCGCGAATGATTAACGATTTTCTCGGCATCAACGTGCCGATCCTGGGTTACGTGGGCGTCAGCCGCCGCATCCGTGAATCCGTCAACCAGCGCCGGCCGATGTTGCTGGGCGGACAGAAGGACGAGAACGCCAAGATCTTTCGCGAGATGGCTGACAACTTGCTGATGGAAGATGTTTCCATCGACGACCTCCTCATCGACGAGGAAGACGCCGAGCAGCCCAGCGTCGCCGGGGAGATCTCGTCGCCGCCGTCGCTGTCGTCCGACGCGCCGGCCGCCGCGACCACGGCGGCAGCGGCAGGCAACGCGGAGACAGCGCCGGCCGCCGAGGGCACGGCTGAAGGAAAGCTGCAGCCCGAGTACACGCCTTACGCCCGCAAGCACCTTCGCCACGTCGTCGACTGGAAGGCGACCGTGCGCAGCACGGCCGG
>DATLVT010000407.1:0-4130 GCA_035577105.1 Polyangia bacterium | reverse complement strand
GCGCCGGGCGTGCTGCTGCGCCAGATCCAGCGCGCGGGCAGCGTTGCCCTGTCGCCAGGCCTGCTGGGCCCGGTGCAGCAGCGCCAGCTCGGTCATCAGCGGATCGCGTGACGCGCCCGCGTGCACCGGGGAGGGAGACGGCGCCGGCGACAGAGCCGGCTCGGCGACCACGGCCGGAGCGGCCGGAGCGCTGTCTTCAACCACCGCGGGCGGCGACGGCGGCGTCGGCACGGCGACGGGCACGACCGCCACAGGCGCGTGACGAGCCGCGGGCGGCGACGGCGGACGCGTCCAGATGTACGCGCCGGCACCGACGGAGGCGAGCACCACCACCGACATGGCCACCTTGAAGCCGCTGGCAATTCCCAGCGTCTTTGCCGCCGTGGCGGCCGACGCGCCCACCTTGGCGGCCGACGCACCCGCTGCAACGCCCGGCACCGAAGCAGCGGTCACCGCCACCCCCAGGGCCAGCGCCTTGCGAATGCGCTCCTTGTCACCGGCACTGGGCGTCCGCGCCGACCGTATCTGGTCGATCATGCGCCGCGCTTCAGGATTCATCTGATCGTCCATTCCCCCCCCACATCTTACCCGCGCGCTGACTCAAGACCGCGCTGCTGAATATCTGTCGAGCCGCGCGCAACCGCGTGCGGACCGTGTTCTCGTTCACCGCCAGCGCTTCGGCAATCTCGGCGCCGGTCATTTCTTCGATCTCATACATGATGAAAACTTCGCGCTGCATGTCCGTCATGCGCGACAGAAGCTGATCCAGAAGCGCGGCGGCGTCCTTCTGATCCAGCGCCTCGGCAGGCCCTTGCAGCGTGCTGGCGTGGTCATCGCCCAGCGGCTCGCCGGTCGGCGCGTTGCCGTGCTTCTGCAGATAGTCGCGCACCACCCGCCGGACGATCGTCCACAGCCAGGTGCGCATCGACGACCTTCCTTCGAAGGTGGACAGCTTTCGGTGGACGACCATGAAGACCTCTTGGACCACGTCGTCGACCGCCGGTCGTGAGACGCCGCGGCTGAGCACGCTGCGCCAGACGAACGAAAACTGCGTTTCATATACCTCCTCAAACGACACAGGTCCGGGCGTGACCGACGCAAGTCGGTGAGCAAGCGGCTGCCTTTCACGGTCATTCACAGGCTCTTCCCTGTTGATAGGAGTGGGACGAGGCGCGGAATCCCGTTTACTAAAAACGCTCATGGGCTCCGAATCTGCAGGCCGGACTGCAGCCCCTGCAGGTTGCCGCCGCCCCGCGCGTAAAAACCCACGTCTATCCGGTCCACGACGGCCGGTGGGGCGGTGGAGGTTGACGCACGATGGCTGGCAAGAACGCCGTCCACCGTGAGATCGACCGTCGGCCCTCCCCAACCGGCGGCCAGCGAATGCGCGACGCCGTCCAGGGCTGTCAGCGGGTGCGTGAAGGCCCACGGTGTCTTGCCGGCCGCTCGCCCCCGAAACTCGAAGTTGGCGACCTGACCGTTCACGAACAGATCGATCGAGTTGTTCTGGTCGCCCGCCAGGTTGACGTTCAGCACCGATTGGTCGACCAGGCGGGGACCCGGCGGCAGGATCACCCGCAGCGCAATCCCCACGGCGCCGGCCGGCACGTTGCCGTCGCCGGCTTCATAGGTCAGGTGGTCGGCGGCCTGCGGCCCGCCCGGCAACAGCGAGCCGGCATAGGGCTGGTTGGCGTCCATCTGCAGGCCGTCCACGTACACCCAGGGCGTGACCCCATCGCCGCCGAACGTGGCGCTCCCCGCCGGATCTAGCAGCGACAGTCGATAGTCCACCGCGCCGCCGCCCTCGTCGACGGTATAGGCGCAGCGGTAGATGCCGTGACCCCAGTCTTCGATGACGGCGGTGACGCCGGCGGGCGGCGTGGCCACCGTCCCCGCCTCGACGTCGAAGCTCACCGTGCCGTGCGCGGCCACCGAGACGCCCAGCAGGTGGCCGGCGCCGGCATGCGCGAAGAAGGTCCACGACTGGCGCGGCCCGCTGAACGATTGATGTCGGGACAGGACGTGGGCGACCGGGTTTGCCGACGGGATCAGCGCCTCCATGTCTTGCAGATCGTCGATAAAGGTGATGTTGCCCGACGTGACGGTCAGCTCCGTGGCTGTCCAGGCCGACGGCGCGGGGTCGACCAGCTGGTTGCGCTGGGGTTCGCTCAGATAACCGCAGCCATAGATCCCCAGCTCGTCGGTGCGGCAGGCGATGCGGGGCCAGTCGGGTCCCACCAGAAACAACATGCGTGGGCCGCGGGCGGCGTGCTGAATGTCGACGTACGCGACCGACGGGCGCAGCCCCTCCCTGGGAAGCGCCGTGCCGGTGGCCAGACGAGGAAACACGCCGGTCAGTTGAGCGAATCGCGTCCGGCTGATGGTCTGCCAGCCGGCGGAAGGGCCAAAGCTGCCGGCCGGAAAACGAAACAGCTGGAACAGCGCCAGCAGCACGGCGCCGGTCGACCCGGTGGTGACGCCTCCGACGGTGAGGCTGCCCGCCGAGGTGATGCTGCCCAGCGCGCCCAGATCCGCCGCCACGCCCGCCCGTCCGTTGCAGTCCACGCGACCGCCCATGGCGTGGCTGATCCAGGCCAGGCAGTGGTACCAGGCGCCCGGCGCCAGCGCCTCGGAGGCGACCGCCGCCGTGCGGGTCCCGTCGCCCAGGGCCAGCACCAGCGCGCCCCCGGCGTTCGTGCTCAGCGTCCAGCCGGCGTCGGCCGTTCCCTTGGCCACGACGGGGGCCGACAGCGCCACGCGCAGGATGACCTCGACGGCGACGTCGTCGGCGCCGAACGCCCCCACGTCGGCCGAGGTGGCGGCGGCGACGTACGACGGCGCGCCGGGCGCCAGACCCACCGCCAGCGTGGCGTCCGTGAAGGGCGCGGGCTGCTCGGTCCGCGCAGCTGCGGCCGTCGGCGGCAGCAGCGGACCGTGATCGGCGTGCCAGCCGTCGCTGGCGGCGCGTTCACCGCGATAGCGCAGGTCAGCGACCGCGGAGATCGACGGCAGCGCGAGAACGTCGGGCAACAGCGAGACGCCGTTGTGGTCGAGGTCCGCCGAGAACCGACAGGTGCCGCCCGCGCTGCAGGCCTGACCGCCCGCCCCTGCCCCGCCGCCCGTGCCGGCGCCGCCGCCCGTGCCACCGCCGGTGCCACCGTCCTGCCCGGCGCCGAAGCGGCCGATGATGTAACGATCGGAGACGCAAGCCGCGCCCAGGGCCGCCATCAGGCTGCCACCGACAATCACTGTCAGGCACCGGCGCAACAATCGGACACTCACTTCGGTCTCATGGTCAGCCCTTCCGACCGCGAAGACAAGTAGTGTACGCGCAGCGCAGCCCGGGGCCACTGCCCGCGCTCAGGGGAAATTACGTGCGCGTGTTGCGAAAGCGCGCCACCGCGGTGGCCTCGGGATTGACGCGGATCGTGCCGGCGTCGGCGTCGACCACCAGCAGGTGATCGGGTCGCACCCAGGAAAACACGCCGGTGACCGAAGCGAGCAAGGGCACGCCCGCGTCGCGCACGATGGCCGCCACGGCGCCGTCCGCCGGCACGTCACCGTCGACCACAAAGGACGACGCGCCGCGGGCGATGGCGTTCAGGGCCATGAACACGCGCAGCTGTTCGACGACGACGATGGCGCCGGCCCGGACCAGCGGCCGACCGGACGTCGCGGCGTGGACCAGCACACAGAGGTCTTCGATCTCGGCGGCGCGTTCGGCCATGGCATCGGCGGTGGCCTGATCGCCCTTTCCCACGAGAAACGCCGCGCGGGCATATTCTCGCGCGAGATCAGCCAGCGCCGGCAGCGGCGACGGCGCGGCGGCGGCCACCGCCAGGCGTTCGCGAAAACGGCGGTCGTCCAGGATCACCGCCAGCGTGGCGATCTCGCGCGCGGCCACCCCGCCGATCCGCTGCGCCGCCTTCAGGAGATCCGTCTGCAGGCGCTGCAAGGCCACGTCCATGGGCACCGGGTTGGCGCCGGGCGGGACCTTGGTATAGGCCAGCGCCGCCAGCGTGGGCAACACCTCGGCGCGGCCCATGGCCGCTCCGCCCGACACCGACACGCCGCGCAGGCGGGCCACGCCGTGGTCGGTCTGCCGCTCGCGCTCGCGCACCTCCGCGCGT
>DATLVT010000406.1:0-15050 GCA_035577105.1 Polyangia bacterium | reverse complement strand
TGACGCCCGCCTCAACCTGGGGCGCAAGGCCCGGGTCAGCGTGGCCTATGTGCCACCGCACTGCGCACTGCCGACGGAGGCCATCACCACGTGTCTGCGGCGGTGTCAGGAAGAGACAGAAGGCGCGGCCTCTCCACAGTCGGCGCCCCGCCTCAACTGTCCGGCGTCCGCCAGCTCGGGCGTGTGCAACGCCAAATGCTCCGGCAGCTGCGACGTCGCCGAGGGGATGGTCTGCGAAGGCCGGTGCCGGGGCGGCTGCGACTGGGGCTTCCGCGGCACCTGCGAGGGTACGTGTCTTGGAACCTGTAACGGAAGAGCGTCCCGGGGCAACTGCAGCGGGCGCTGCGTCGGCCAGTGCAATGGTGTGGTCAGAAAAGGAACCTGCCGCGGCCGCTGCCTGGGCCCCTGCGATCTGACCCGATCGCACGACTGCCCGGGTATCTGCCTTGGCCAATGCTCGACCGCGTTCCGGTCCTTGCAATGCGAAACCGTGCCCAAGGACGCCACACCCAACGCCCCCTGCGGGTCCAGTTGCGAGATCGATCTGGCTGCGGCGGCCAAATGCACGCCGGCCCGCATCACCATCACCATCGATCACACGCCCCACCGGGTGCGGGCGAAGCGCCTGGAGACCGCGCTCGAGCGATATCTACCGGCCATCTTGAAGGTCGCGGTCGGAATGAAGGCTCAGGCCACGGCCGCCGCCCACGCCGCGCAAACCGCGCTGCAGGCGAACGAGGATCTGATGTCCAGCGCCGCCAGCCGCGGACCGCAGGGCGCCGCCCTGTCAACCTGCGCCAGCAGCCCCTTGCGCGGCGGTCTGGCCGCCATCGGCAGCCTCAACGTCAGCGTGCGCGTGGCCATCGAGGTCAAGGCTGCCACCGATGCATCCGATAATGCCGGGGGGCACCACCGTGGCTGATGCGCTAACCTATCAAGCGAACGTGAACATCACGGATACAGAGCAGCCCCACGCGCGGCTCATCGATGACGACGATGGCGAGGACACGCCCGGGCCCCGCCGGATCATCGACCACCTGGCGCCCCTTCAGGCCATCACCTCGGCGCTGTCTCGATCGCTGTCTCCCGAAGAGGTGGCCGGGGTGGTGATCGGCCATGCTCTCAGCGCCGTGCAGGCCAGCACGGCCGCCGCGTTCTACTGCACGCCCACGGGCGAGCTGCGCCACGTCGCCTCCCGCGGCCTGTCGCCCCTGGCGGTCGAGGGCTGGCGTCAAGGGACCCTGCCTCTTCCGCCAGTGGTCCAGATGGCCGCCACCACCCGCGAAGCGCAGTGGTTCGAGACACACGATGCTCTGGTCGCGGCCTTTCCCAGCGTCAAGGCCGCGCACACCCCGGCCGATCGCCTGCAAGCGCTGGTGGCCCTGCCCCTCAAACTGGGGCCGCGCATGCTGGGTGTCATTGGATTCACTTACAGCGCCAGCAAGCGCTGGAACCCCGATCAGAAGGATTTCCTGCTGACCGTCGCCGAGGTCTGTGCCCAGGCCCTGGACCGGGCGTATCTGTATGACGCCGAGCGGACGGCCCGCGCCGAGGCCGCGGAGGCCAACCGGCGGCTGCAGCTCTTGTCGGAGGCGGCCAAGGCCTTCGCCGAATCGAACCGCGATCTGTCCTCGGCGCTGAGCGTGATCGCCCAGCAGTTGACGGAGATCGTCGGGGGCGCCGCCACCATCGCCCTCATCTCGCTGATTCGCGAGGACGGGACGTTGATGGAGAACGTGGCGGCGCGGGCCCAGGATCCAGAGTTCTCCCAGCAACTGGTGGCGTTCGCCCGCGAGAACCCACAGCGGGTCGGTGTCGGGTTGCGCGGCCGGGTGGCGGCGACGGGCGAAGCCGTCCTGTTGCCCATCGTCGAACAGGATCCGCTGGAATCGGCGAACGACCCCACGTACCGCCCGCTGTTCGATCGCTTCAAGCCGACCACGCTGATGGTGGTCCCGCTGCGCGCCCAGGATCGCATCCTGGGAACCATCCTGCTCATTCGCGCCGATCCCGCGCGTCCATACTCCAACGCTGATCTGGCGCTGGTCCAGGAGCTGGCCGATCGGGCCGCCCTCACCATCGAGAACGCGCGCCTGTACGAGGCGGCCCAGCGGGCCATTCGCGTCCGCGACCACATCCTGGCCACCGCCGCTCACGAACTGGTGACGCCCCTGACCGTGCTTCGCCTGCAGCTGGCCAGCCTGCAGCGAACGGATCAGGAGCAACGCTCGGCCAGCAAGATCGAGATGGCCACGCGCAGCCTGGAGCGTCTGGACAACGTCATCGACAAGTTCTTGGACATCTCCTGCATCTCGGCCGGACAGCTGTCTTTGACCCCGGAGAGCGTCGACCTGGCAGAGCTGGTTCGCGACGTGGCCGGACTGTTCTCGGAGAGGCTGGCCCGCTCGGCCTGCGACCTGGATCTGCACGTGGATCAGGCCATCGTCGGACACTGGGACAAGCTGCGCCTGGAACAGGTGGTCACCAACCTGATGTCGAACGCCTGCCGTTACGGCCGCGGCCAGCCGATCGAGGTGGCCGTGGGCAGCAGCGGCGACATGGCCTTTGTCCAGGTGCGCGATCACGGCCCCGGCATCGCCCCCGATCAGCAGGCGCGCATCTTCGAACGGCTGGAACGCGCCGTCGTCAACCGCGATCAGCGCGGCCTGCGCCTGGGCCTGTGGATCTGCCGCGAGCTGGTGGAAGCGCAAGGCGGCAAGATCTCCGTCGACAGCACGCCCGGCGAGGGAAGCACCTTCACGGTCTATCTTCCTCGCGCCAACACCCAACGCGCAGAGCCGGCCTAGCGCTCCCGACGCCTACCTTCAGTCGGTGGTTGAAACTGCCGACTTTTGAGGGGTGGTTGTTCGTCGACGAAATCCTGCTTCGCAGCTGGTGATCTGTGGGGTGCTGGGGCTCCTGGTGGCGACGCCGGCGGTGGTGGTCCTGGCCAACACGGTCGTGTTCCGGCAGGCGCAGCCTTTCATCTATCAAAGCCTCGACGCGGTACCCGCCCGCGCCATCACCATCGTGCCGGGAAACATGGTCATCAACGGCGTCCCCGTCCGCATGCTGGCGCAGCGGTTGAACGCGGCGCTGATGCTTTACCGTATGGGCAAGACGCAGGTCATTCTTGTGTCGGGCAATCGCCAGGCAGAGGACGGATACGACGAGGTCACCGCCATGCACCGCTGGCTGGTGCAAAGGGGCGTCAGCGACGCCGCCATCGTCGACGATCCGGCGGGCTTTCGGACGCTGGACACCATGGAGCGGGCGGCCCGCATCTTCAAAGTGAAAAGCGCCATCGTGTGCAGCCAAGGGGTGCACCTGCCGCGTTCGGTCTACCTGGCCCGTCACGCGGGCATCGACGCGGTTGGCCTGGTGACAAACCCCGGCCAGCCGTCACACATGCTGTACATGCCGCACGAGACGCTTGGCTCGGCGGTCGCCTTCGTGGAGACGTCGCTTGGTCGCGGGCCCGAGGTCCTGGGTCCCGCGCAGCCGATCGAAAGCGACACCCGCACGACGGCGTCGCTTCCCTGACGCTGGATCCGTCGGCGAGCGCCGACGACGCTCAGCCTTTGATCATCTCGGCGATGTTCTCGTCCAGGAACTTCTGCAGCACGCTCCTGTACGGGCTCTCCGGGGGGAGGGCTTCCAGCACCTGGCCATAGGCCATGCGGATCCAGGCGGTCCGCTGGGCCTCGTCCAGATCGCCCTCCGATGATGCCTTGAAGGCGAAACGCATGGCGCTGTAGGTGCCCCAGGCGGCCGCGCGAAGCGACGCGAAGATCGCCGCTGCGTTGTCTTCTGGTGTTACGTCCTTCACTGACACTGTCCAGGTTTTCTTCATAGGGCCATCATAAACCTGTCAATGAAAGTGCGCACTTTTTCCAATCAAGCGCGTCTTCAGCCCACCCTGCACCCTGCACCCTCCACCCTGGCAACAAGGTTGCCGGGGGGAAATTAACTGGCGGCGACGGCGCGGCGGCTCTGGCCCCCGCCCCCGACCAGCTGCTGCCCGTCGGGCAGAACGATGTTCAGCTCCAGCACCTCGCAGCCACCGGAGCGATCGACGTTCACCGACACGTGCTGAAGGTCGATCTTTTCGTAACGGGCGATCACCGCCAGCAGCTCTTGCTGCAGCTGCGGCAAATAATCGGGCGCCGACGAACGGCCACCGGTGCGTTCGCGCGCCACGATGATCGACAGTCGGTCCTTGGCCATCGTGGCTGATTTGGGAGAGCGACGGAAGTAATCAAGAAACCTCATGGGCACCTCGCAAGAGAAAGACGAAACGACGTTGCGTGTGCTACCCGAAGATGCGGCCAAAAAAACCGCGCTTCTCTTCATTGATGAACCGATGCTGGCGATCCTCGCCCAAGAACCGGTAGACGACGTCCAGGTAGGCCTGCGACACGTCGGTGGTCTCGTCCAGGATGGCCGGCATGCCCTTGTTGGACGACTGCAAGACGGCCTTCGATTCGGGAATCACGCCCAGCAGAGGGATGCCCAGCAGCTCCAGCACGTCGCCGACGCTCAACATCTCGCCGCGCTTGACCTGCAAGGGGGCATATCGGGTCAGCAGCAGGTGCGTGCGGATGGGCGACCCACCCTGTTCGGCCCGGCTGGTCTTGGCCGCCAGCAACCCCAGCACGCGATCCGAATCGCGCACCGACGAGACCTCGGGGTTGGTCACCACGATGGCCTCATCGGCGAAGTACATGGCCATCTGGGCCCCCTTCTCGATGCCGGCCGGCGAATCGCAGATGATGTATTCGAACCCCATCTGCTTCAGCTCTTCGATGACCCGGCCGACGCCTTCGGGATCCAGGGCGTCCTTGTCGCGGGTCTGCGACGCCGGCAGGACGTACAGTCCGTCGACGCGCTTGTCGCGAATCAGGGCCTGCTGCAGCTTCGCCTCGCCCTTGATGACGTTGACAAAGTCATAGACCACGCGGCGCTCGCACCCCATGACCAGGTCAAGGTTGCGCAAACCCACGTCGAAATCGATGGCGCAGGCCTTGTGCCCCAGCGATGCGATCCCGGTGGCGATGTTGGCGCTGGTGGTCGTTTTGCCGACCCCTCCCTTACCGGACGTGATGACGACGACTTTAGACACGTGAGCCTCCCTTTGTAGAACAGCCGTTTCTCTATAAAGAGCGAATCGCGCGGCTCTGCCAAATTTTTTGCCGATATTTCGCCCTGAAAATTCCGTCGATGGTCATAAGGGGATGATCCGGCATTCGCCGTCGTCGAAATAGACCTGCGCGGCGTGCCCGCGGACGTCGGCCGGAATGTCGTCGGCGGTCAGGTAGGCGCCCGAGATGGCGACCAGCTCGGCCTCCAGGCGCTGGCAGAAGATGCGCGCGCCCAGCAGGCCCTGCACGCCGGCGATGGCGCGTCCGCGCAGCGGAGCGTAGACGTGAATGTGTCCGTCGGCGATGACCTGCGCGCCGGGATTGACCGGCGCCAGCACCACCAGGTCGGCGTTCTGCGCGTAGATGACCTGGCCGCTGCGCACGGGCTGCTTGATGACCAGCGGACCAGCGTGGGCCGCCGTGGACCGAGCCCCCGGCGCCGGCGTGGCAGATGCCGAGGCTGCGGTCGCCCCGGTCCGCTGCGCAGCCGGTTCGTCGCCGGGCGCCATAACCTCCACCGCGCTGGTCGATCCTGATGCGCCGGACGCGCCGGATGCGCCCGGTGCGTCGCCAGAGCGGCCGTCGCCCCGCACGCGCGCCGGGGTCGGCTGCAAGACGCCCAGCCCCACCGCCGCGGCCTTGTCGCGCAGGTCGTCGGCGATGTTGGCCACCGCCACCGGCACCAGCTTGCACAGCCGCAGCATCCGCACCAGTTCGAGAAAGGCCAGCCCGGCGCCGCCACCCTCCAGCGCCCCCAGGTCCAGCATCACTGGCGCGTCCAGAAACAGCTGGGGCAGCTGCGCGATCTTGATGCGAAGCTGCCGCTCGATGAGCGTCAGATCCAGCGTTCGCAACCGCAACACGGTCAGCGGCGCCATCGTCCCTTTCAGATCGAAGGCCACCGTTCGACGCACAGCACTGCTGCCGGGAGAGGGTCCAACGCCCGGCCTTTGGGTCTCTGCTGAAATCATGCTGCCTCCATTCGACGCGGACTCATTGTCGGCCAAGCTGCGCTGCGGTCAAAAATTCTACTCATGCGTCGGATCTGCTCCCGCCTTCACCGCCGCGCGGATCGACCCGGGCGATGACGCGGTCACGCTTGAAGTGGGTAGCGAAGGCCAGTAGGGTTACCTCCTTCCCCCCACCTGTAAGGAGCAGTTGATGAAATCGACGGTTCTCATTGTCGATGACGACCCGGTCGCTCGGCGACGCCTCTGTACCCGGTTGGAAAGCGAAGGATTCCGGACCCTGGTCGCCGCGAACGGTCGCGAAGCGCTCAGCGTGCTGGAGGATCAGCTTCCGTCGCTGATCATGATCGACCTGGCGATGCCCGTCATGGACGGCTGGAAGCTGATGCAGGCCCTGCGCTGTTACGAGGAGCTGGCGTCGATCCCCATCGTGCTGATGAGCGAAGGCGAAGGGCAGGACGTCGCCGCGCAGGCTCCTCAGATTCCGCTGGTCCGCAAACCGCTGGATCGCGATGAAGCCTTCGAAGCGCTGCGTTTCACGCTGAGCCGTCTCACCGCCAGCGCCGCGTAACGCGCCGGCTGTCAGGCCGCTGTCAGCCGGCCAGCCAGGGGAGGGCCAGCGAACCGCGGAACAGCGCCGGCGAGATGCCGCGATCGATGGGGATACGCTTGAGGTCCAGAAAATCTTCGCTGCCGTTCAGTCGAACCAGGCCGGGGCTGCTGGTGAATCCCAGCTCGTATCCGGCCTTGGCCAGCGCGTCGCGGATGCGCGGCTCCGTGGCGATGCTCTTGCCGACAGGATAGGCGATGGTCCGCACCGGCGCGTCGATCTGCGCCTCCAGCTCGCGCTTTGATCCGGCCAGCTCATTGTCGAAGGCTTCGCTGGGCAGCGTGCCCAGGACGCGATGGGTTCGGGTGTGCGACTGCACGTCCATCCCCGCTTCGCGCATCGCGCGCACGTCCTGCCAGGTCAGGATCGATCGATCCGCCTCGTCCTGATCGTCCTTCCGCGACCAGCTCACGCCGCTGCCACGATAGAGCTCCTCCATGAAACGTGGCAGGTCCATGGCATAGCTGGTCTTGACGATGCGAATGATCTTCTTGATCGCCTCTTCGCGCTCCGACTCGTCGGTCACGGGGAACGCGCACGGAAACGGATAGCCGAGCGTGATCTCACGCTTGCTGCTGCGGCGGACCACCACCCGGATGATCTCCCACCAGAACAGCCGGCGCTCCGAGACGTAATCGGTTGTGACGAAGAAGACCGCGTTCATCCCGTGTTTCTTGAGAATGGGAACCGCGTTTTGATAGTTGTCGCGATAACCGTCATCGAAGGTGACGATGGCCGCGTTCGCCGGCAGCGAGCCGCCGTGCCTGGCTTCGATGATCTGATCGATCCCCACCGGCGTGAAGTAGCGCGCCAGGATCTCCATCTGCGCGTCGAACTCGGCGGGCGTGGCGTCCACCAGGTTGGGATCCAGCTCGCCAATGTCCGCGGGATCGATGACCCGGTGGTAGAGGAGGACCGTCACGCGAGGCCACGGCCACCACGACTGCCCCAGCATTCGCAGCGCCAGCGGCGTGAGTCCCACGCGATCCAGCCCGCCGGCCATTTGATTGCGCCTGGCCATCACCACCCGCCTTCGGCGGAACGCGATCGGGTCGGGGTAACGGCAAACAGGGGGCCGTTCATCAGGGATAAGACTCTCCCACAGCGTACCCTCTGTCCGGCGTTAACGCAAACGCGAACGCCGGCCGCACCGACGCAGAACCGCGAGGTGATCCCAAGGGCCGGGCTCTGCGGTAGTGTGCTGGTCATGTACCTCGTGACCGGTGGAGCTGGGTTCATTGGATCGTCGCTGGCCAGGGCACTTCTAGAACGGGGTGACCGGGTCCGTATTCTCGACAACTTCTTTTCGGGAAAACGGGAAAACCTTGCCGACATCGCCGGGCGCATCGAACTGATTGAAGGCGACATTCTCGACGACGACGCCCTCAGCCGGGCCGTCAAGGGCGTCGAGGTGATCTTCCACGAGGCGGCCATTCCCTCCGTGCCGCGCTCGATGGCCGCCCCCCTGGCCAGCCACGAGGCCAATGCGACTGGCACCCTCCGTGTCCTGGAAAAAGCCCGTCAGTCGGGCGTTCGGCGAGTGGTCTACGCCGCCTCGTCGTCCGCCTACGGCGACACGCCCACCATGCCCAAGGTCGAGACCATGCGCCCCTTGCCGCTGTCGCCTTACGCCGCGGCCAAATTGGCCGCCGAGCAGTACTGCCAGGTGTACGCGCGCGCCTACGGTCTGGAGACGGTCTGCCTGCGCTATTTCAATGTCTTTGGTCCCCGGCAGGATCCCCTGTCGGAGTACGCGGCGGTCATTCCGCGGTTCATCACCTACGGGATGGCGGGAAAGACGCTGACCATCCACGGCGACGGCACCCAGTCGCGGGATTTTTGCTTCATCGACAACACCGTCGAGGCGAATTTGAAAGCCGCTGCGGCGCCCGCCGCCGACGCCTCGGGGCGCGTGTTCAACATCGCCTGCGGCGCCGCCACCAGCCTCAACGACGTGGTGGCTCAGATCGGTGCCATCCTGGGCAAGACGCTGGAAGTCCATCACGGACCGTCGCGCGTCGGCGACGTCAAGCATTCGCTGGCCGACATCTCCGAGGCCCGCCAGCGGCTGGGTTACTCGGCCGCCATCCCCTTCTCCGAAGGGTTGAGGAGAACCGCGCGCTGGTACCTGGACGCCGCCCGCACCTAGCGTCGCCTGCCCTGCTCCCAGGCCGTCCCCTGGGAAGGGGTCAGTCCTCTACCAGGGCCACGCCCAGCACGGGCGCGGGCGAGACCTGATCCATTGCCCGTTTCAAAGCGCGGGCGTCCGAGTGGCGGCTACGGGCGGCCATGATGATCCCGTCGGCGGTGTCCTGGATGAGATTGACGTCGGCGCTCTCCAGCACCGACGGTCCGTCGATCACGACATAGTCGAAGGCCTTGCGAAAGCGCTGGATCGACGCCGCGAAGGTCACGCGATCCAACCTGACGGCGTCGTTGGGAACCTTGCGACCGCAGTCACCGCAGAAACTGGCTCCCGGCACCAGCACGCGCGAACACGAAGGGCAGCAGTTGGGATGCACCGCCACGACGTGGACGTCCGCCGGCGCGACCTGGACGACCACCCACGGATCGAGCGGACGATCGCGGTGTCGGTCAAGCTGGACCGAAAAACAGCGTGGCGGCTTGAAGCCGAACACCTCGCCCAGCGAGGCGGCGCGGAAGTTGGCCTCGACCAGCAACACGCGCGAACGCCCCTGCTCGGCGTAAGCCAGCGCCAGGTTTGTCGCCGAGGTGGTCTTTCCTTCCCGGTTTCGCGCGCTGGTCACCAGGATGACCTTGGGATCGCCTTGCTCGATCAGCCGCTGCCGCAGCAACCGATAGCTGGCGGCCCGCGCCGAATCCCGATCGTGCACCAGCGCCAGCCGGGCGTCGGTTGGCTCGGTCATGTTGTGCTTGACGAAGAAGATCTCGCCGTCTTTGCCGGTGACGGCCAGCGAGCGCGACTCGACGGCCGGCGCATCCGAGCGGGTGCTGGTGGGATGTTGCTCGCGGTCGCGCACCGGCAACAGCAACCCGCGGGCCTGACGCACCTGCAGGCTGGTCGAAGACGTCGCCGGCGACGGAGCGCCGTTTTCGTGCACGGTCTCCGCCACGCGCGAGGTGCGGGCGGCCGTGACGGATCGGGGGGGTGGCTCGCGCTCGCGCTCCGGACGAGCGGCCGGGACGCCCGCTCTGGTCGGCAGCGATTCGCGCGAGGCGGACGGCTTTGACGATCCGGCCGCAACGCCCGCGGGCCGGCCGTCGGGCGCGGCCGCTGGTGGCGCCGTGCTCTCAGGTGGCGTGGTCGTCAGCGGACTGGGCGCAGCTGTGCCGTCTTGCCTTATCACTCTGGGAGGCCAAGGACGGGTCGCCATGGATGTCTATCTTTCGTCGCCGCTGAAAGGTGGCAAGTTCTTGCGCTCCGAAGACGGCAAACTGGGAACCAGAATGACGAATTGATCGCCGATCACCCGCTGCACGTCGGCCACCGAGTAAAGCCGCTCGTCCAGGAAGGCCATGGCCAGCATGACCAGCATGGCCAGGATCAGCGAGGCGACGCCGCCCAGAAGCGCGGTGGTGGCGCGACGGCCGGCCACGGGCCGCGTCGGCTTGAACGCCGGATCGATCACCACCAGGCGCCCTGCCTCACCGCTGCTGGCCAAGGTGGCGACCAGGCCGGCCTGGAATTGCCGCGATTCCAGCTGGGACTGCCGCTCGCGCGCCTCGGAGACCTCGCGGAACAGGCGCGTCCATTCGGTGTCGACCGCGACCACGCCTTGCGACGTCTTGGGCGCGGGAACGGGCTTGGGGGCAGAACGCGAGCGGATGGTGCCGATCTGCATGCGAACGGCGGAGAGCGCCCGGCGCAACGACGCCACGCGGGAGGTGCCATTGGGATCATCGTCCGGCGCCGCCGCGCTGCCCGCAGCAGGGTGCATGGCCGCGGAGGTGGCGGCGATGGCCCGACGGACATCGGCCTCGGCGTCGACGACACGGCGCTGGGCGCTCTTCACGTCCGGATGCTCGTCGGTGTACATGGCGCGCTTGTCGGCCAGATCGCGGCGGGCCTGCGCCAGAGCCGCCTCGGCCTGGGAGCGCCCCAGGGTGGCCGCCTGCTCCGAAGGTGACGCGCCGGCGGACGGCAGCGGCCGGGACGCCGTCGCGGAGGTGATCATCTCTTCGATCTGCGAGGCCTGCATTTCCAGTCCGGCCAGCTCGGCCGGGTTGGCCGAGAACCGCTCGCGATCCGCCGCGCGGATGGCGCCACCGGCGCTGGCCGCCGACGCTGATTCCGCGGCCAGTTCGGGATGCTGGGTCAAGAACACAGACAGGGCTGATTCGCGCGCTTTCAGATCGACGTCGGCCTGTTTCTTCTCGGCGTCCAGAAACGTCTTGGTCGACTCTGCCTCGCGCCGCCGCGTCACGCTGTCCTCTTCGATGAGTCCGTTGGCCAGCGACGCCAGCACCTTTTGCGCCTGGTCGCGCGAATCGGCCTCGTAGGACAGGTGAAAGGTATAACCGTCACGGGCGGTGAATTTGAGGTGCTTTCGCATTTCATCGACGGCATCCACCAGCCCGTGCTGGCTGACAATGCCGGGGTAGAGACCGAAATCCTCGATGGCCTTCTGCAGCCGCTGACGGGACATCATCATGTCCTGAATCCGCAAGGCAACTTGACGCGGAGAATCGACCTCGGCCCCCCCGACCACCGCACCCGCCCGTACGCCCCTGTCATACATGAGGACGGTCTCGGAACGAAAGGTGCGCTGCGCCGACAAGACGATCGCCGCAGTGACAGCCATTCCCACGCCGAACGCCAGCGCTCCCCACCGGACCGCCCGAAGCGCCCGCCGGACGAATACCCACGCCAGGAGTAGATATTCTCTGGGACTGCGCTCTTGGTCAGCCTTCATACGATAAAACTATACACTGGGTTTTTCTGCGTCGCCTATACCCGGCCGGGACCCGGCGATTCCGGGAACGATTCCGAGGACCGGAATTCCAGCCCTCACTGCGTCGTCGCCTCCGGCCAGATAAGGGTCGAAGGCTCCAACAAGCAGCAAGCACACGGGAAAAGCGACTGCCGCGGCTATCAAGACAGCCAACAACATCGTCATCGCGGGCGATTGTGGCAATGGGGGTTCGCGACCCGGATTGACTTCTTCAAAGCGAACGGCCTGCCCTTCTGTGGCCGCCCGCAACCGATAGGCAGCGGCGACCGCCTGGGTCTGGGCATTGCGCAACCGCTCCTCGGCCCCGCGCAGCGCCGCGATGGTCACGCCGACTGGAGTGCCGCCCGGCTCCGTCTCCGCTTGCGTGTTCCCGGTCGCCTTGCGAAGGTCATTGGCCTGCACGGTGGCGCTCTTGACCGCCTGGTTGGCGCTGTCCAGCTGCGCCTGCAGCGTCGCCCGCCGCTGCTTCCCCTGGCTGTCGATGAGAAGCTCGGCCAGGGCGCGCGTCACCGGCAAGGCTAACTGACGGAGCCCGGTACGAAAGCCGATGCCGACCCGGGCCGAATGTCGGATCTCGGCGCCGGAGATCAGATCGTTCTGAAAGATGGTGACCTTGATGGCGTCCCGGAATTCTCCTACGGCAAACGAAGGGTCCTTGTCGACCCACCGCGGGCTCAGGTTGTACTGCCTGATGACACCCAGCAGCCGCGGACCGGTGAAGACCTCTTCCCAGATGTGGTCGCGCAGCTGGTCCGTCGACATGGCGATGCGGTGTTCGGGCGCTTGCACCATGCGCAGCACGACCTCCGCCGAGAACTCGGACGGCCGTGACACCGCCCTGAAGCCGGCCAGGCCGGCCACAAGGGCGGTGATCAGCGCGACGATCGGCCAGCGGGGGGTCGCCCGCCGCACCAGGCGGCCGAGCTCGGACAGGCCCTGCGCCGCCAGCGGACGCTCGTCTTTTTCCCACAAGCCCGCGTCATTGGTTGCAGGTTGCTTTCGCGACGAAGCGACCGCGGCCAACGGCTGCCCCAACCTATTCGGTCAGTTCCATCCCCAGCAGCGCAACGTCATCGGGCGGGCCACCGGCGGCGGTTCCCACCGCGTCCAGAATGTGGCGGCGGATCTCGCCGATGTCGTGCGGTGCGTGGGCGATGAGATCGGTCAAGCGGCAGGTGCCCATCGTCGAGCAGGGTTCGCGCTGTCCGTCGATCGTTTCGAACACACCGTCGGTCACCAGGATGATGATGTCGCGCGGCTGCAGGGCAAACTCTTGCTGCGAATAGATGTGTCGCGGCACCATGCCCAGCGGCGGGCCCGACGGATACGAAAGGCGGATCACCGAGCCATTCGCTCGCCTGAGCATGGGAACGACGTGGCCGGCGTTGGCGACGACGCAGCGACGAGCCTTGGCGTCCAGCGACACGCAGACCACGGTGACGAACCGATCGTCGCGCGTTCGCTCCTGCAGCGACGCGTTCACCCGGGTCAGCATGTCGGCGGGCGAGACCTTTTGCGACGCCAGCTGGCGCAACTCCGAACTGACCCGCGACATCATCAGCGCCGCGGCCACGCCCTTGCCGGACACGTCGCCGATCATGCCCAGGAGGCGGCCGTCCTGCAGATCCAGCAGGTCGTAAAAATCGCCACCCACCGCATAGGCGGGGCTGTATTCGGAGACGACGCGCACCGTGCCGAAGTTCGAGCCCAGCGTCGGCAGCAGCATGCGCTGGATCTCGCGCGCCGAGGCCATGTCGTTTTGCAACCAGCCGGCGGCGGCGGTCAGCGCCATGATGTTGATGCGCGGAAGGACGGAAGCCACGCGATCGCCGACGGCAGACAGCGACTGCAAGTCAGAGCTGGTGAAATCTGGCGCCGACGCCGTTCGCTGGACCACGATGAGGGCCATGGCCGACTGATCAAGCACGACCGGCACCGACATCGTCGACGTGTGGCCGGGCATCGCCTCGCTGCGGTACAGGCGTGGGCCGTCGGTGATGCGGCCAGGGGCGCCGCCCATTCCGCCGCGCGCCAGACCGGTGAGCAACTTGAGTGAAGCGCTCCCGGCGCGCCCGTTGCCGACGGGCGTCAGCTCGCTGGACAGCGGCTGCAAGATGAAGAGCTCGACGGACGAGACGTACTGAAACAGTCCGCGCAGCTCGACGCCCAGGTACGACAGCAAGTCGCGGTCGGTCTTGAGATCGGCCAACCCCTTGGAAAACCCGAGCAAGAAGACATCGTCACGCCAATCCCTCGGGAGGTCGACGACTCCCCCTTTGGCATCTCCCAGCATGAACCCTGCCTGTGACATAGCTAGTGGCTCCCGCAACCGGCCTTCCCGTTCAACGCCCGCCAAGGTACACCCCTGTATGTTAGTTGCGCAACACTTGATCGGTTACCTTTAGAGCACAGATTTGTTCGATGGCCCACACTCTGAGGGCCGACTGGAAACAATTTCCGGAATTCTAAGATTGCGCCCATGTCCGCGCCTCTCACCGGGCCCCCGCCAGCACTCCGTCCAGCCGCAGCAATCGAAAGATCGCCAGCGGCTGGTCGCGCAAGCCGGTGACCGAGACGTGGCCGCCGGTGGACCGGACCCGCTTGTAGAGGGACACCAACGCGCCGACGCCCGAGCTATCGATGACGCGCAGGGTGGACAGGTCGACCACCACCCGGGCCGGTCGCGATTCCACCAACCGTTCGAGGGGGGCGCGCAGCTCCGGCACGGTCAC
Source organism: Polyangia bacterium (assembly GCA_035577105.1). Classification (GTDB taxonomy): domain Bacteria; phylum Myxococcota_A; class Polyangia; order Fen-1088; family Fen-1088; genus DATKEU01. The sequence continues at coordinate 665 of DATLVT010000406.1, read as the reverse complement.
GGCGTCCAGCTCGCCCTCAATCTTGAGGACGATCGGATCTGTGTCAGTGGAGATCGAGAACGTCATCGGCCATCCCCGGCTGCCGCTAATCTAGCGTCAGACTTGCGCGGTGCGTACAGGGATTTGTTAAGAATGAGCACGTTCGGTTGTCCAGGTTCGTACTGCACAGAATCCATGAATGACCTGATGATAAAAATTCCTAAACCGGACTCGGGTAGCTTTGCCAGGTCCGGGACGGGTACACGGGTGAGATCAAAGCTGGCGCCGAAATCTACCATTCGCACCGTCATGTTTGACTGACCGAGGTCGATCTCGATTCGAACCGTGCCCAGATCTCGATCTCGATAGCCATGAATGACGATGTTGTTGAAGGCCTCGCTGACGGCCGACACGAAGTGCATTCGAAACTCGCCCCAGCTCTTCTCGTCGGATTTAGCCGCCCCCGACGCCAGCAACTTGCACGCGGCCGAGATGGTTCGCAGCGCCACATCCCGGTGCGACAGCGTGCCTGGAATCTCGAGACGTATCACGGCCTCTCCACCCGCACATTTTACCACGATAACGCTGGCTACCTGCGGAAATTCCCCGATCGTTGTAGTACGGTGACGCCGTGAGCCCTGCCGTCGCCCGCGCCAAGAGAGCCCTGGACCTCCTGGGTGGCTCAC
>DATLVT010000405.1:0-7214 GCA_035577105.1 Polyangia bacterium | reverse complement strand
AGTGCGGCGACCCCGACCAGGTCGTTCAGCGGACGGAAAAGCGGACCGTCAGACACAAGGTCCGGCGCTGGGTCAATGGCGTCTCGGAAGAGGTCACCGAGGAGCAGGAGGTCGACGTTCTCGTCGACGAATGGACCTATGACATGGGGCCCGAACGCCTGATCCGCCGGCTGTTTTTTGAAAACGATCGTTTGCTCCGGGTCTCCACCGGCAACCGAGGCGCGCCTGCCCGTTGAACAGCGTCAGCTCCGCGAGGTGATCATCCCCAGGAGGCGAACGATGAAACAGCTCCCCCCCTTGCTGATCCTGATCTTCACCATGCTGGCCGCCCATGGTTGCGGCACCTCAAATCCGTTGCCGGTGCAGACCGCGCCGCAAGGCGACGCCGCGGCGACCGGAGGCAGCACGGGCTCTCACGACGCCGGCAGCGGCGGCAGTGGCGGCGGCGCCTGCCGCGTCGATGCAGACTGCCGTATGTTCGACGACTACTGCACCGGCTGCAATTGCCGAGCGCTCGCCAAAGGCGATCCCGACCCCACCTGCTCGGGCCCGGGCGTTCGCTGCCTCGTACAGCCCTGCTTGAGAAAGACCGTCGCCTGCGTCGGCGGTCGATGCGTCGTCGCTCGCTGACGGTCGCGGCGGCGTGCAAGGGGCGGCTGCCCCCTGGCACGAGCCATCTCCGGCGCCTCTCGATTGGTTCTAGCCGCCCGTCTCTCCGGTCTCGGCGCTGACCTCGGTGGAGGTTTCCGTCGCCGTCTCGGTGGCCGTCTCCGTCGCCGTCTCGGCCGCCGTCTCGCCGCCCGTCTCGGGGGCGGTTTCCGTGGTTGTTTCGGCGGGGGCGTCCGCGGCGTCGCCTTCTGCCATCTCGCTGGCGGCGTCGGAACCCGCGGTTCCACCGGTACCGCCGTCCGCCGTCGTCTTGCCGCCCGTTCCGCCCACGTCCGCCTTCGCGTCGGTCGAGCTGCTGCTGCTGCTGCAGCCGACGAAGGGTGCTGCTGCCAGCGACAGCACGAATGCGGAGATGGAAAGCTTCTTCAACATTAGTCTCACTCCTATCTGATGTGATGCGTGGGTCCTTCCACTTGGCCCCCGCGCTGGTGACATCCTGGCGCAGTCGTGTTTCGCCGGGATTTCGACAAGCCAGATTCGCGGTCAATTCGCCGTCGGCCAGCGTTACGCTGCGACTTGATTTCCGGCGCCGGGTGGCGTAAGCCGAGTCACCGCGATGCCCGAGATGAACATCATTCAGGCCGTGAACGACGCTCTCCGTCTGGAGATGCGGCGCGATCCGCGCGTGATTGTCCTGGGCGAAGACGTGGGGCGGTTCGGCGGCGTCTTTCGCGCCACCACCGGCCTGCAGGAAGAATTCGGTCCGGAACGCTGCATCGACACGCCCCTGGCCGAGTCGGGGATCATCGGGACGGCGATCGGCATGGCCCTCTACGGCATGCGGCCGGTGCCCGAGATCCAGTTCGCCGACTTCATCTACCCCGCCTACGATCAGATCGTCAGCGAGCTGGCCAAGATGCGCTACCGCTCGGGCGGCGAATACCCGGCGCCGGTGGTCATTCGCACGCCGGTGGGCGGCGGCATCAAGGGCGGGCATTACCACTCGCAATCGCCGGAGGCGCTGTTCATCCACGTCCCGGGGCTGAAGGTGGTCTGCCCGTCGAATCCCATCGACGCCAAGGGGCTGCTTGCCACCTGCATTCGCGGCGAGGACCCCGTGATCTTCATGGAGCCCAAGCGCGTTTACCGCGCCGCCAAGGGCAACGTCCCCGAGGGCGAATACACCATCCCCCTCGGCGAGGCCAAGGTGGTGCGCGAGGGAAACCAGGTCACGGTGCTGGCCTGGGGCGCCATGGTCCACACCGTCATGGAGGCCGCTGAACAGGGCGCGGCGCGCGGCTTCGATCTGGAGGTGATCGATCTGCGCACGTTGCTGCCGTTCGACATCGACGCCATCTTGAAATCGGTGCACAAGACCGGACGCGTGGTGGTGGCGCACGAGGCGCCGCGCACCTGTGGGTTCGGCGCCGAGCTGGCCGCCACCATCCAGGAGCGGGCCATCTTGCACCTGGAGGCGCCCATCTTGCGCGTCACTGGCTTCGACACCCCGTTCCCCTATACGCTGGAGCACGAGTACCTGCCCGACGCGAACCGCATCCTGGACGCCGTCGAGCGGGTGGTGAATTTTTAGGTGACGCGGGCCCGGCCCCGGCGAAAGCAAAAGCGAGAGCGCGCTGCATGACCTACGAGTTCAGGCTCCCTGACATCGGTGAAGGCGTCGTCGAAGGCGAGGTCGTGCGCTGGCTGGTCAAGGAAGGCGATCCGCTGCGCGAGGACCAGCCGATGGTCGAGATCATGACCGACAAGGCGACGGTGGAGATCCCGGCGCCGCGCGCGGGACGCGTCGGCAAGCGGATGTTCAGCGAAGGGCAGCTGTGCCCTGTCGGCAAGGTCTTGATCACCATCGAGGTCGCCGAGGAGGCCGGGGCCGCGGCGGCGCGCCCGGCGCCGAAAGCCGCCGCCAACCAGGTCGCGCCGGCCACCGCGCCAAAGGCGACAGCGGCGGCCGCGGCGACGGCGACGGCCAGCGCTGTCACATCCAGCGCCGCCGGCGGCAACAACGGCACGCCCAGCCGGGCCGTCCTGGCCACGCCGGCGACGCGAAAGCTGGCCCGCGACATCGGCGTCGACATCCGGCAGGTGGCGGGCAGCGGACCGAACGGCCGCGTCACCGCCGAAGACGTGCGCGAGCACCAGGCACCAGCGTCAGCCGGTACTGCCGGCGCGCGCGCAGCGACGCCCGTCGCGACGGCGCCTGTGGTGCGACAGGCGGGCGACGTGCGGGTCCCCTTCCGTGGCGTGCGGCGCAAGATCGCCGAGCACCTGGTGCATTCAAGGCACACCGCCGCGCACTTCACCTATGTCGAGGAGGCCGACTGCACCGACCTGGTGCTGCTGCGCCAGCGGGCCAACGAACGGCTGGCCGAGCGCGGCGTGAAGCTGTCGTTTCTGCCCTTCATCATCAAGGCGACCGTGGCCGCCCTGCAGAAGTTTCCCCAGCTGAACGCCACGCTGGACGAAGCGGCGGGCGAGATCGTCCAGCGCCGCAGCTATCACATCGGATTGGCCACGGCGACGGAGGCTGGGTTGATCGTCCCGGTCTTGCGCGACGCCGATCGCCGGTCCCTGGTCGACCTGGCCAAGGAGATCGACCGCCTGGCGGAGGCCACCCGCACCGGAAAGATGTCGCGCGAACAGCTGACCGGATCGACCTTCACCATCAGCAGCCTGGGCGCGCTGGGCGGCGTGCTGGCCACGCCCATCATCAATTATCCCGAGGTGGCCATCCTGGCGCCGGCCAAGATGTCCAAGCGGCCGGCCGTGCGTGACGGTGAGATCGTGGTGCGCGATCTGATGAACCTGTCGATCTCCGTCGATCACCGCGTGGTCGACGGTTACGAAGCGGCTCAGTTCCTGGCCGAGGTGAAGGCGTCGCTGGAGACGCCCGCGCTCTTGTACCTGGAGTCGGTCTAGCCGTGGCCGCCTCCAAGTCCACGCCACCGCCGCCCCCCAGCACGCGAGTGGCGACGCCGCCGCCCGTGCCGGCCGCCCCGGCGTCCAAGATCCGCGCCGGCATGGGCGACGTCGAATCGGAGATGATCGAGGTCTGGTCCGACGCCGACCACCGCCGCGCCGTCGAACTGTGGACCATCCTGTCGCCCGAAGGCGTCGTGGTCGATCGGGCCAGCGTCCCCGCCTTGCAACCGGCGCAGCTGATCAAGATCTATCAAGGGATGCTGCGCATCCGCCTCATCGACGAGCGGCTGGTGAACCTGCAGCGACAGGGGCGCATCGGGTTTTACGCCGAGGCGCGCGGCCAGGAGGCGTCGATCATCGGCGCGGTGGCCGCCATGGCGCCCGAGGATTTCGTGGTCCCCGCCCACCGCGAATACGGCGCCGCCCTGTATCGCGGGCTGGCCCTGCGCAGCTTCATCGCCCAGCTGTACGGCAACGCCAATGACATCTCGCGGGGGCGGCAGATGCCCGGGCACGTGTCGGCGCCGCGCGCGCTGAATTTTCTGACGCCGTCGTCGTGCGTGGCCACGCAGCTGCCGCACGCCACCGGCATCGCCTGGGCGGCGAAGAAACGCGGCAAGAACATCGTCGTGCTCGCCTACCTGGGCGAAGGGGCGACCAGCGCCGAGGATTTTCACGCCGGCCTCAACTTCGCCGCCGTCTATCACACGCCGGTGGTGTTCCTGTGCGAGAACAACCAGTGGGCCATCTCCACGCCCGCGTCGCAGCAGACGGCGTCGGCGTCGTTCGCGGTCAAGGGACTTGCCTACGGCATGCCGGGGGTGCGCGTCGACGGCAACGACGCGCTGGCGGTCTACGCCGCCACCAAGGAAGCCGTCGACAGGGCGCGCCAGGGCGGCGGGCCCACCCTGATCGAGGCGGTCACCTGCCGCATGGGCGCCCACAGCACGTCCGACGATCCGTCGCGCTATCGCGACGACGCCGCGATGGCGACCTGGACCGCCAAGGATCCCCTGACCCGGCTGCGCACCTGGCTGGGCGCCGAGAAGATCCTGGACGACAAGGCCGACGCCGCTCTGCGCGCCAGCATCGAGGGCGAGCTGCAAGAGGCCATCGCCGCCGAGGAGAACGTCGGGCCGCCGCCGCCGGAGAGCCTGATCGCTGACGTCTTCGCCCAGCCCACCCAGGCGCTGCAAGACCAGCTGGCGGACCTGATGCGTTTGCGCAAGACCGAAGGCAAGAGCGAGGAATAGAAAGCCACCATGGCCGAGAACATGATTCGCGTCGAAGCGCTGGTGATCGGAGCGGGCCCGGGCGGTTACGTCGCGGGGATTCGCCTGGGCCAGCTGAAGAAAAAAGCGATGGTCGTCGAGCGCGACAAGGCGGGTGGCATCTGCCTGAACGTGGGCTGCATCCCCTCCAAGGCGCTGATCAACGCCTCGAAGTTCTACGACAAGATTCGCCACGGCGGCGACATGGGGATCCTGGCCGACAACGTGCGCGTCGACATGGGCAAGCTGCAGCAGTGGAAGGGCGAGGTGGTCGGCAAGCTGACCGGCGGCGTGAAGCAGCTGCTGAAGGCCAACGGCTGCGACTATCGCACCGGCACGGCGCGCCTGACCGCCCGCAACACCGTCGAGCTGACCGACGCCACCGGCAAGATCCTGATCCAGGCGGACAACATCGTGCTGGCCACCGGGTCGCGGCCGGTCGAGATCCCCGGGTTCAAGTTCGACGGCCAGCGCATCGTCGACTCGACGGGCGCTCTGGATTTCGCCACCGTGCCCGGGCGCCTGGTGGTGATCGGCGGCGGCTACATTGGCCTGGAGATCGGCACGCTGTACGCGAAGATGGGCGCCAAGGTGACGGTGGTGGAAGCCCTGCCGGGCATCCTCTCGGGCACCGACCCGGAGCTTTCCCAGCTGGTGTCGCGCAAGTTGAAGAAGATGGGCGTCGAGGTGTTGACCGGCGCCAAGGCCAAATCCTGGACCGACGCCGGCACCCACGCCGCCGTCACCGTCGACGTCGCCGGCAAGGATGTGGTGATCGAGGCGGACAAGGTGCTGGTCGCCGTCGGCCGCCGCCCCAACTCGGAGGGGCTGGGGCTGGAAGAGGTGGGCGTGAAGATCGAACGCGGCTTTGTTCCCGTCGATAAACGGCTGCGCACCAACGTCCCCGGTATCTACGCCATCGGCGATCTGGTCGGCCAGCCCATGCTGGCCCACAAGGCATCGCACGAGGCCGAGGTGGTGGCCGAGGTGATCGCCGGCCACAAGGCGGAGATGGACGTGCGGACCATCCCCGCGGTGATCTTCACCGACCCGGAGATCGCGTCGGCCGGCATCACCGCCGAGGAAGCGGAGAAGCGCGGTCACAAGGTGAAGATCGGCAAGTTCCCGTTCGCCGCCCTGGGGCGCGCCCTGGCCAACGCGGACAGCGACGGCTTCGTGAAGGTGGTGATCGACGCCGAATCGAAAGAGGTGCTGGGCATCCACGTGGTCGGCAACGGCGCCTCCGACATGATCGCCGAGGCGGCCCTGGCCATCGAGATGGGCGCCGTCGCCGACGACATCAGCCTGACCATCCACGCCCACCCGACCATGCCGGAAGCGCTGATGGAAGCGGCCAAGGCCGCGCTGGGCGAGGCGATCCACATCCAGAACCGCTGACCGGCGACGCGAGCGGCGCGTCGCGCGAGCGGCCACACCGCCGACAGCGTATGCTTGCCGGCGCAAGGGCAACGATGGTCGACGCAACGCTTTTGGATCTGGGACAGCGAGACTACGGCGAAGTCTGGGCCATGCAGCGCGAGCTGGTCGGCGCCCGCCAGCGCGAGGAGATTCCCGACACGCTGATCCTGGTCGAACACCCCGACGTCCTGACGCTGGGCCGCGGGACGCACCGGGAGAACCTGGTGGCCCCCGGCGACATGCCCATCTTCGAGATCGAACGGGGCGGCGACGTCACCTACCACGGCCCCGGCCAGCTGGTCGGTTACCCGATCTTTCTCTTGCGCCAGGAAGAGCGCGATCTGCACCTTTACCTGCGCAACATCGAGGAGAGCCTGATCCAGGCGGTCGCCGAATACGGCATCGAGGGCACTCGCAAGCCCGGGTGGACGGGCGTCTGGAGCGGCGAGCGCAAGCTGGCCTCCATCGGCGTCGCCGTCAAGCGCTGGGTCACGTTGCACGGCTTTGCCCTGAACGTCGCCACCAACCTGGCGCGCTTTGCCGCCATCAACCCCTGCGGCCTGGAAGCGACGGTGATGGGATCGATGTCCAGTGTCCTCGGACGATCGATCGCGCTCGACGACGTCAAGGCGACCGTGCGGGCCACGGTCGGCACCGTGTTTCAGCGCCGGTTCAGTTGAGATCGGCGGGCACGTCGGCGCCGCCGCCGCTGTCGACGATCTCGCCGTCGCTGACCTCGTCAGGCCCACCGTCGCTGACCTCGTCAGCGCCTCCATCAGCGGCACCGTCGCTCCCGCTGTCAACGCCGCCGCCGTCCGGGCGCGGGCCCGAGGTGACGTAAGTGGCCGTCGTTCCCACCGCCAGGGCCACGCCAAAAACGTCGGGCAGGCCGGCGCGGACCGCGACGTCGATGGTCGCACCGGCCGGCCAGCGCGTTCCCAGCTGCGGCGGGGACAGGTAGACACTGGACCGATCGTC
>DATLVT010000404.1:0-6200 GCA_035577105.1 Polyangia bacterium | reverse complement strand
CTGGGCTCTGCCCAGCCGGCTCACCTTGCGGGAGGCGCTGGGGAGGGCCCGCGGGAGGGGCCAGCAGCCCCTTCCGCGCCTAGAACCGCATCCCGCGCTTGGCGCGGAACATGAACCATTTGTAGGTGAGGTAGCCGGCGCCGGCGGCGCCGCCGACGATGATGAACGTTGGACCGCCGATCACGGCCAGCAGGCCTGTGCCCCCCCAGGCAGCGGCGGCGTAGAGTCCCTTCTTCTTCGCCTCCACCTTATCGCGCGAGATCAGGCTGTCCATGCGTCTCCTCCCACGAAAAGGGGTAGCATGAGTCCCGGCAATGGGCCACCACAACGAATCCGGCGTCAGGCGCGCGAAGATTGTCTGCACGTTGGGTCCGGCGTCGGATTCACCCGAGGCGATCGCCGCGCTGATCGACGCCGGGATGGATGTGGCGCGGTTGAATTTCTCGCACGGCACCCATGAAGAGCACGGGCGGCGCCTGGCCACGGTTCGCCAGGCCAGCGAGGCGCTGGGCAAGTCGGTCGCCGTGCTGCAAGATCTCTGCGGTCCGAAGATCCGCAGCGGCCGGGGCGCCCCGGCCGCGCTGCCCGATGGCAGCGAGGTCTTCCTGATCGAAGGCAAGACCGGCGACGATCGCACCATCGCCATCGAATACCCGGGACTGGCCAGCGACCTCCATGTCGGCGATGTGGTGCGGCTGGACGACGGACGCATCGTCTTGCGCGTCACCGGCGTGCAGGGCGCGCGCCTGGTGGCCGTCGTGGAACAGGGCGAGACGCCGCGCGACCGCATGGGGGTGAACCTGCCGTCGCGCCGCGTGCGCATGTCGGCGCTCACCGAACAGGATCGCATCGACCTGCAGTTCGGTCTCTCGGTCGGCGTCGATTACGTGGCGCTGTCGTTCGTCAAGCGCGCCGACGACCTGCACGAGCTGCGGGCCATCTGCGAGCGCGCCGGAAAACCCACGCCGCTGGTCGCCAAGATCGAGACCCCGGAGGCGGTGGAGAACCTGCGCGAGATCGTGCTGGCCTCCGATGCGGTGATGGTGGCGCGCGGCGATCTGGGCGTCGAGCTTTCGCCTGAGAAGGTGCAGTGATTCAAAAAGAGATCATCGGCCAGTGTCGGCTGCAGCAAAAGCCGGTCATCGTCGCCACCGAGATGCTGCAGTCGATGATCGAATCCACCCGTCCCACGCGCGCCGAGGCCAGCGACGTCGCCACCGCTGTCTTCGACGGCGCCGACGCAGTCATGCTGTCGGCCGAGACAGCCTCCGGCAAGCATCCCCTGGCGGCCTGCGCGATGATGGCGCGGATCATCCTGGAGGCGGAGCACAGCCGCTTTTACGCCCCCGTGGCGTCGGAACCGGGCCGCACCATGCAAGAGGCGATCGCCCACGCCGCCTGCGAGGTGGCGCGCGAGCTGGAGGCGCGCGTGCTGGTGGCCTTCACCATCACCGGCGGGACGCCGCGGCTCATCTCCAAGGCCCGGCCGCGCGTGCCGATCATCGCCTTCTCGTCGGCGCCGGAGAGCCTGCGCCGGCTGGCGCTGCTCTGGGGGGTGGTGCCGAAGCCGCTCGAGGAGATCAGCCGCACCGAGGACCTGGTCGAGCGCGTCTCCACCATCCTGCGCGAGGAAGGGACCGTCGCCCCAGGCGAGTGTTTCATCATGGCCTTTGGCGCCCCCGTGGCGCGGCGCAACCCGACCAACTCGATCCGGGTGGTCAGGCTCTGACGCCCGTCAGATCGGGCGGTGCCGGTAGGCGTACAGCAGGCAGATCAGCGCCGTCAGGACCATGGCGCGCATGACACGCACCCGCCGCACCCGCCGGCGGAGGAGGTCATAGTAGGCGGAGGCTTCCGCCACCGGCAGCTTGGCCAGAACGACCTCCTGCTGGCGCACGTTGACCTTGTCGGCGACGTGGGTTCCCACCGCCAGGATCAACAGCACGGTCAGCAGCGTGCCGATCATTGTCTGTGCAGCGCCGGAAGCACGAAGACGTAGACCAGCGCGGCGATGGCGCCGGCGGTGAACAGCGCGGTGACGACGGCCATCATTCGTTCGCCTCGTTCGCGCGTCGATTCGTAGTAACTGCGCGCTTGCTGGGCGGGGAGGGCGCGGATGATCTTCAGCCGCCGCGCCTGCTGCCAGTAATGCCCGGCGGCCGCCAGGCTGGCCATCGCGATCATTGCCAGCTTGATGAGCTTCACCTGGGTTCCTCCTCGAACGAGGGGTGCTAGCGGGTCAGGGCGGCTTCGATGGCGTCGCGCAGGTCGCGGTCGTCGGGTTTCACCTTGTGACCGAAGGACTGGATGACCTGGCCATCCTTGCCGACCAGGTATTTGTGAAAGTTCCACTTGGGCGGCGCTTCATGCGCGGTCAGAAAGGAATAGATCGGCGATTGCCCGTCACCCTTGGTCTTCACCTTCTGAAACAACGGGAAGGTCACGTCGTATTTTGTGCTGCAGAAGGTCTTGATCTCGGCCTCGCTGCCCGGCTCTTGCCCGCCGAAATCGTTCGACGGAAATCCCAGCACGGCGAATCCCCGCCCCTTGTACTCGCGGTACAGGCTCTCCAGACCGGCGTATTGCGGCGTGTATCCGCACTCGGAGGCGGTGTTCACCACCAGCAGCACCTGGCCCTTGAAGTCGGCCAGCTTCTTCGGCGCCAGATCGACGGTGTTCACGGTCAGGTCATGCAACGACATGGGGCTGGTTCTAATTCAACGTCTGGGGGAGGGCCAGGCGAAAGGGAGCGATCTCGGCCTCGAAGGTCTCGTTGTCGGTGACCATGCGGTACGTCCCGCGCATCGATCCCGACTGGGTGGGCAGCACGCACCAGCTGGTGTATTCAAAGCTTTCCCCCGGGCGCAACGTCGGCTGGGCCCCGACCACGCCCTCGCCGCGCACCTCCTGAACGCCGCCCCCCGCGTCGGTGATGATCCAGTGGCGGCTGCGCAGCTGGGCGGTCACCGTTCCCTGGTTCTCGATGTGCACCGTGTAAGCGAAAGCGAACTGGCGAGACGACAAAGAGGAACGTTCAGGGATGTACTCGCTTTTGACCGTGATCAGGATGCCGTTCGTCAGGGCAGTGGACATATGGTGAACAAACTGCCAAAACCGCGACATTCACACAAGGAGGGGACATGGCCGCCACGAAAGAACCACCCGCGCAGCAACCACCGGGGCAGCAACCATTGACCGCCAGGCGCTGCGTACCTTGTGAAGGGGGAACGCAGCCGCTCGACGAGCAAAGCACCGGAAAATTGCTTGGTCAGCTCAAAGGGTGGGAGAAACAGACCAGCGGCGGCCGGCCGCCCAAGGAATCGATGCCATCCAAGGACGCCCACCCGGAGTTGCACAAGACGTTTCGCTTCGACGATTTTCTGGCCGCCATGGCTTTTGTCGATCGCATGGCCGCCCTGGCCGAAGAGGAGGGGCATCACCCCGATTTTTGCGTGCACTATGACCAGGTCGACGTGACGTTGTGGACCCATGCCGTCAACGGTCTGTCCGAGAATGACTTCATCCTGGCGTCGAAGATCGACGCCATCCTGGCCTGAGTCGTCTTGATGGTGCGTAAGGGGGGTCAAGCGGCATGAGGATCCTCATCGCGGGCGCGGCAGGGTTGATCGGTACCAGGCTGGCCACCGCGTCGGCGGCCGCCGGCGACACGGTATCGGCGCTGGTGCGGGACGTGTCGCGCGCCTCCCGCCGATTGCCCGGCGCCACCCTGCACGCCTGGGAGGGCACCGCGGGACAGCCGCCAGCGGCCGCCTTCGACGGCGTCGACGGCGTGGTCAACCTGATGGGCGAATCCATCTCCAAGGGTCGCTGGTCGGAGGCGCGCAAGAAGGTGCTGCGCGACAGCCGGATCGTGTCGACGCGCGCCCTGGTCGATGCCCTGCGCGGCCTCACCAGACGGCCACGGGTCTTGGTCTCCGCATCGGCGGTCGGTTATTACGGCGATCGCGGCGACGAGATCCTGACCGAGGCATCGGCGCCGGGAACCGGTTTTCTGTCGGACCTGGCGCGCGACTGGGAGGCGGAGGCGTTGCGCGCCCAGGAGCTGGGGATGCGCGTGGTGCTGATCCGCACCGGCGTGGTGCTGGATCGCCATGGCGGCATGCTGGGGACCGTCTTGCCGGTCTTCCGGCTGGGTCTGGGCGGACGCATCGGTTCAGGCCAGCAGTGGTTCCCCTGGATTCACGTTGATGATGAGGTCGGCCTCATCCGCCACGCCTTGACCGCCGAGGGCGTGACCGGCCCTCTCAACGCCGTGGCTCCCGAGCCGGTGACCAACCGCGAGTTCACCAGCGTCCTGGCGGCGACGCTCTCCCGCCCGGCCGCCCTGGCCGCGCCCGCCTTCGCGCTGCGTATGGCCGTCGGCGCCAAGGCCGACGACGTGCTGCTGGCCAGCCAGCGCGCGATGCCGGTTCGCACGCTGGAGACCGGTTTTCAGTTTCGCTACCCGCTGCTCAGGCCCGCTCTCAAGGCCGCCCTCGCCGCGTCCGGCTAGCGGTCTGCCCAAAACGTCGGGCGAGGTGGTACGGGGACTGACAAGGTGAACCCCGAGCGGCCGCACATTCCTCGACGAGGACTGTTGATTCGGCTGGCGATTGGCCCGATGATCGCCGCGCGACGATCTTCGGACACCGGCGCAAGACCGTTGGGGGGCCAGCACCGCGATGGGGACCAGGCAATCCGTTCCAAGTTCGGCTCGATACGAGAGCGATGACTTGTTGGGAAGGGCGCGAAAGGCGCGTCAGACGCTGGCCAACCTGCAGGGACACCTGCAGGCAGGGGGGGACGAGTCTGCCTTCATCGCCCGTGTCAGCCATGAATTGCGGACGCCGCTGCACGCGATGCTGGCGCTGCTGGAGCTGTTGCTCGACGAGCGGGTGGGGCCGCTCTCGGCGGAGCAGCGCAGGTACCTGGAGGTCATCGATCGCAACGGGCAGGGGTTGCTGCGCCTGGCGGACGATGTGCTGAACCGCTCGCTGATGGCGACGGGCGCGCTGAGCATGGACGTGCGGGCCACCGACGTGCGCGACGCCATCCGCGCCGTGGCGGTCAGACTGGCGCCGCTGGCCGAGGCCAAGAAATTGAATCTTGTCGTCGACCTGCCGGCCCGGCTGCCGGCCGCCCGCTGCGATGGGCATCGCCTGGAGCAGGTGCTGACGAACCTGGTGGGCAACGCCATCAAGTTCACCGAGGCGGGTTCGGTGTTGATGACCGCCGAGGACGCCGGCGCCACGGTGAACATTCATGTCACCGACACCGGCATCGGGATCCCGGGCGCCGTCCGCGAGCGCATCTTCGACGATTTTTTTCAAGCCCATCCCCAGCATCAGCGCGAGGGCGCGGGCCTGGGCCTGGCAATCGCGAGAAACATGACCCAGCAGATGGGCGGTCAGATCTCCGTCGACAGTGCCCGCGGGGAAGGTTCGCGGTTCACCATCAGCTTGCTGACTGATCAGGAGGGTGCGCATGGCACCCATGAGGAGGGCGCGCGTGGCACGCATACTCCTGGCTGACGACAACGCCGACAGCCGCTTTGCGGTCGCCCAGACCCTGCAGAAGCTGACCGAGCACGAGGTCGAGGAGGTCGACAGCGGCCTGGCCACGCTGGAGCGGGTGCGGCACGCTGACTACGATCTCGTCCTGCTGGACGTGCAGATGCCGGGGATGGACGGCTATGAGGTCTGCCGCCAGCTGCGCGCCGACGAACGCACGCGGCGCCTGCCCGTGTTGTTTCTCACCGCCACGCATTACCAGGTCGAGAGCCGCCTGCGGGGCCTGGACGTCGGCGCCGATGATTTCATCGTCCAGCCGGTCAGCAACCAGGAGCTGGTGGCGCGCATCAAGTCGGTGCTGCGCGTGAAGGCGCTGGCCGACGAGATCCGGCAGCACAACACCGAGCTCGAGAGCAAGGTCCGCCAGCGCACCGTCGACGTCGAGAAGCTGGCCAACCAGCTGCGCGCCGAGCGCGACATCCTGCGCGAGACGTTTGATGTATTCGACGAGGGGCTGTGCCTGGTGGGCGCCAAGGGCGAGCTGGAGGTGGCCAACACCACCGGCAAGCGCCTGTACGGCACGTCGCTGCGCGACGAGCTGGACGCCACCGCGAGCGAGGCCGTCGAGCGCGGCGCCACCGCCGACCGCGGCCTGCTCATCGACGGGCGGGCCTACGCCGTGCGCGCCTA
>DATLVT010000403.1:0-3062 GCA_035577105.1 Polyangia bacterium | reverse complement strand
GACGCGCCGTCGCAGACCTGGCCGGCGCCGCAGGTGGTGTTGCGAGCCACCGGCTGGTGGGTCGGGGTGGTGCCGTTGCACTGGTCCTGGGTGCAGGGGTTGTTGTCGACCGGAAGATCGGTGGCGCTGGCCACGGTCTGGATGACGCCCTGGCCGTCGCACTGCTGGATCTTGCAGTCGCCCGACTGGCTGTCGACCAGCTTGGTCCCATCGGCCTTGAACGACACGCCGCAGGTGTTCTGGACGCAGGTGCGGGTGCGGCAGAAGGTATCCGCTCCCGGACAGTCAGCGGCGGTGTTGCATCCGACGCACTGACCGGTGGCGTTGCACAGCTTGCCGCCGCCACAAGCCGTGTCCTTGGCCAGCGGCGCGTGAGAGGCGACGCCCGCGGTGCACACGTCCTTGGTGCACGCGTTCAGGTCGTCTGGAATGTCCTTGTCATCGATGAGGGTGGTGACCGTACCGTCGGCGGCACACTGGCGCACGCGACAGTCGCCGATGACCTGGGTGGCCAGGACTTTACCGGTGGCTTCGTTGGCCGTGCCGCACACGCCCGCCGTACAGGTCCGGTGCTTGCACTCTGAATCCTGGCCGGGACACTCGGTGGCCACGGTGCAGGGAGGCGGCCCGCCAACGTCTCCGCTGGCGTCCGTAACGTCGGCAGAGGCGTCGACCTTCGGGACATCCGCCAGGTCGGGAGCGTCCTTGCCGTCCGCATTCGCTCCGCCGGCGCCGTCGATCGCTTTGTCGGACGGCGTGTCTTTGTTGCTGTCACCAGCGGCGTCGCGATTGCCCGGTGACGATCCGCCGCATCCATAGAATGACAGCAGGCTGACCACAGCAAAGACCAGGTGGCGTGAGCGCATCTTTTTATCCTCTCAAATTTTTGCGGACCAAACTGACGCTTTCTTCCAATCAAAAAAAATCAGGGACACATGTTGGCGGTGCCCCGGGTGGGCGCCACGGTGTCGACAAAGTCACCCGTGCCGTTGGGGCAACGGCCGTACGTCTGCGCCGCGTGCGTCGTCCAGGTGTACGAATCGAACAGCGTGGTGCCCGACGGATCAAGCAGACGCGCCTGATCGCTGGCGCCCAACCCGAAATTACCCGGCCCCGTGTTGAATGCGTCCGACGCCAGGAATGCATGCGGCCCGATCGTCGTTCCATTCGGGAACACATAGGCGTGCGTATTGTCGTTGTCCTTGAAGATCCAGCCTGAGATGTCGATCGTGCTGACTGCCGACACGTTGTACAGCTCGATCCAGTCCGGCCCGCTGGCGGGGTCGCTCGACTCGATCTCGTTGATGCGCACCAGCGCCGGCCCGCAGGTCCCGGCGCCGTCGCACATCACGCCGCCGTTCAGGCTGCACGCGGTGCCGATCGCCTCGTTGGGGTGCGAGGCCACGCCATTGCTGCACAGATCTTTCGTACAGGCGTTCGCATCGCTGGCGACGTCGGTGTCGTCGTTCGCGACCCGCGTCGCCCCCGCGCCGTCGCACACCACCTTCTTGCAGTCGCCCGCGGTCTGCGACCCGGCCGGCAACGCCGTCCCGTCCGCGGGATCGTTTCGGCCGCACATGTGATTGGTGCAGGTGAACACCTTGCACGCGGTGTCTTGCCCGCAATCGGCGGGGCTGTCGCAGCCCACGCAATTTCCGTTGCTGTCGCAGGTCCGGTTGGTCCCGCAGGCTGTTCCCTGAGCGGCCGACGAATGAGACGGCGTGCCGGCGCTGCACAGATCGTTGGTGCAGGCGTTGCTGTCGTTGGGCACGTCGCTGTCGTTGTTCTGTGTGCTGGTCCCGCCCTGTCCGTCGCAGATGGCGGTCTTGCAATCGCCGGCCGTCTGGCTGGTCATGGCCGTGCCGGCGGCGGGATCGTTCCGACCGCAGACACCCTGCCCGCTGCAGGTGAATTTTTTACATTCGGTGTCGGCCCCGCAATCGGCAGGCGTGATGCACTGAACACAGGCGCCGCTGCCGTTGCAGTGGCTGCCCCCCCCTTCGGCGCAGGCGGTGCCGCTGGGCTGCGCCGGATTTGACGGCGTCCCGGCGGTGCAGACGTCGGCCGTGCAGGCCAGTCCGTCGACCGGAAGGTCACTGTCATCCGTGACGCTGACCACAGCGCCCAGGCCGTCGCACTGATTCTTCCGGCAGTCCTTGGCCGTCTGGCCCGTGACGGCCGTTCCCGCCGGGGTGTACGACGGAACGCACTGCCCGCTGGTGCAAGCGAAGGAGAGACACTCGGTGTTGGCCCCGCAATCCGCGGCGCTGACGCAACCGAGGCAGTGGCCGGCGCCGTCGCACTTCAAATTTCCACCGCAGGCCGTCTGGGCGGCGGTGGGCGGGTTGGACGGCGTTCCTGCCGTGCAGATGTCGTCGGTGCAGGCATTGTTGTCGATGCGCGGGTCGGTGTCGTCGTTGACGGCAGTGACGGCGCCCTGCCCGTCGCAGACCGCCTTCTTGCAGTCGCCGGGAACCTGCGCCAGGACCTCCTTGCCCGACGGTGCATAGACGAACCCGCAGACGCCGCTGGTGCAGGTCCGGGTGTTGCAGTCGTCGTCCACACCGGGGCAGCTGGCTGCCGTCAGGCAGGCCACGCAATGAGATTGCCCGTCGCAGACCTTCCCGTCACCACACGCCGTGCTGCGCGGGGCGGGACCAAACGTCGGGGTGCCGGCGTTGCATTGATCCAGCGTGCAAGGATTGTCATCGCTGGGCAGATCGCTGCCCAGGTCCACGACCTGCGCGACGCCCAGTCCGTCACATTGCAATCCCTTGCAGTCCCCTTTGGTGGGATCCGTCAGCGCCGTGCCGGCCGGTTGGTAATTGAACCCGCACGTCCCGTTCGTGCAGACGCGGGCGCGGCATTCACTGTCAGTGCCCGGACAATCGCTGGCCACCGCACAGCCCGCACACTGACCGCTGGCATTGCACAGCATGGCTCCGCCGCAGGACGTGTTCTCTGGCTGGACCGTGTGCGAAGGAACGCCGTTGCTGCAGATGTCCTTCGTGCACGGATTGAGATCGTCCGGAACATCCGCATCGTCGGCCGACGTGACGGTC
>DATLVT010000402.1:0-4060 GCA_035577105.1 Polyangia bacterium | reverse complement strand
CGACGACGGCACCACCGGCACCGCCAGCGCCTACGACGTCCGCTATGCCACGACGCCCATCAGCGCCGCCACGTTCGCCAGCGCCACCGCCGTCTCCGCCGCTCCCAAGCCCAGCGCCGCCGGCAGCCAGGACAGCGCGGTGGTGGCCGGCCTGGAGCAGAGCAAGACCTATTACTTCGCGGTGAAGACCGTCGACGACACCAGCACCTGGAGCGCGCTGTCCAACGTCCCGTCGGTGCAGACACCGGACCTCACCAAGCCGGGCGCGCCCGCCTCGCTGACCGTGGGCGTGCCCGACAACCAGGGCAAGCGCCTGGCCCCGGCCAAGATCACCGCCTCGTCGACGCTGGGTCCGTCATGGGAAGCCGCCAACGCCGCCGACAGCGATCCCACCAGCAGCTGGTCATCGGCCGGCAGCGACACCGAGAGCGCCGAGACGCTGACGCTGGATCTGGGCGCAGCGGTGGCCATCGATCAGGTTCGCCTGACCGCCGACAGCAAGTACCTGGCGCTGTTCCCGCGTGATTTCACCATCGCCGTCAGCGGCGACAACTCCACCTTCAAGACCGTCGTCACCGAACAGGCCTTCACCACGACCACCGCCGACGCGCTGACCTGGGGCTTCGCCAGGGAGACCGCGCGCTATGTCCGGCTGCGCACCGACGCCACCGCCCTCAGCTTTGGCCGGCACTATGCCAT
This sequence comes from Polyangia bacterium, assembly GCA_035577105.1. Lineage (GTDB taxonomy): Bacteria > Myxococcota_A > Polyangia > Fen-1088 > Fen-1088 > DATKEU01. Next base: position 3,361 of record DATLVT010000402.1, on the reverse strand, counting down.
CGTCGCCGACTTCGACGCGTACGCGGCCAGCGCCACCGACGGTCAGGCGCAGCTGACCTGGGTGGCGCCCGGCGACGACGATTTCACCGGCACGGCGTCACGCTATCAGGTCTACCGCCACACCCAACCGTTCACCGAGGCGCAGCTCGGCTCCGTGACCACTGTCTCCGGCGCGCCGGTGCCGCTGGTCGCTGGCCTCTTGCAGACCATGACCGTCACCGGCCTGCACGGCGAGACCAACTATTTCTGGGCCATCCGCGCCGTCGACAACGCCGGCAACATCGGGCCGCTGTCGGCCGTGGTCAGCGCCAGGACCAACAACGTGGCGCCGTCGCCGGTGCACGATCTGGCCGGCCAGGCGCTGGGCTACACCGAGATCAAGCTGACCTGGACCGCCACTGGCGACGACGCCGCCACCGGCACGGCGGCCAGCCAGCAGCTCCGCATGCTGACCGGCGCGCTGAATTCGCAGAACTTCGCCGCCGCCACCGTGGTGACCGGGGTGCCGGCCCCGGCGCCGGCGGGGACGCAGCAGACGGTCACGGTGTCGGGCCTCACCCCCAGCGTCAGCTATCACTTCGCGCTGGTGGCCACCGACGCCGGCGGTAACGCCAGCCCGCTGTCCAACGTCGCCGTCGTGGCCACCCAGCGACTTCCCGACATCTTGCCGCCGGCGAAGATCACCGACCTGGTCGCGACGCTGCCGCCACCCGGCGGTCTGCTGGTCGACGCCACGCTGTCGGCGAAGTCCAGCGAGCAGGCTCCCGACTTCAAGGCCACCGCCGTCGCCGACGGCAACCTCGGCAGCTTCTGGGCCAGCGCCGCGCGCGCCATCAGTCAGGAAGAATTCGTGCGCGTGGAGGTGCCGGCCGGCACGTCATCAGATCGCGTTCGCCTGTGGCCCGCCGACGGATTCGCCGAGCTGTTCCCGCCCGATTTCTCGGTGCGTGTCAGCCCCGACGGCCTGGCCTGGACCACGGTGGCCACCAGGACCGGCTATGCGGCCACGTCCGGTCAACCCGCGGTCATCGATTTCGCGGCCACCGGCCTGCGCTTCGTCGAGGTGCGCGCCTCGCGGCTGGCTCACCACAGCAGCGGTCTTTACTATGCCGCCCTGGCGGAGATCGAGGTCCTCACCGCGGCGGAGGCGCCGCGCACCATCGTCGCCTCGTGGACCTCCCCCAGCGACGACGGGCCCAGCGGGCGGGCCGCCAGCTATGACCTGCGCCTGGCGCCCTGCCCGCTGGATACGTCCACCGCCCCCGCCACGTCCACCGCCGCGCCGCACGACGCCGGCTCGCCCGAGCGGACGCGCATCGGCAACCTTCTGCCCGGGAAATATTGCCTGGCGGTCCGCAGCGCCGACGACGCCGGCAACGTCAGCGCCTTCTCCGACACGACGACAATCACATTGGATTGAGCGCGACTGCGGCCCAGTTGGTCCAGCCGGGCAGTCAGGCCCGACCAAAATGTCCGCATAGCTTTTATCGATTTAGGCGCCAAAAAGAGGTTTTTCGTCTTGCGCTCCTCCATTTCGGGCTAATGTAGGCCCTTCGGACGGATCGAGACCGGACCCCGGCGAGGCGTGATTGAGGGCGGGTCGGTGATCGCAGCGGTTCCTGTCGCGCGTCGGCACCGCAGTCATGTCAGCTCGCCATAGCAGTGGAGGCCAGCGCCTCGCGTCTGCAACAGGAGGTCCCGCATGTTCGTTTCGCGCCAACTTGCCCTCGCGGTTTCTTTGCTCACCCTCGGAGCGATTGCGATCGGTTGCACGGGTTCAGAACCGTATGTCCCCCCCACGGCGACCGGCAGCGGCGGCACCGTCGCCGGCACGGGCGGCGCGATGGCGGGCAGCGGCGGGACCGTTGGCGGCAGCGGCGGCATGGTGGGCGGCAGCGGTGGCATGATCGGCGGCAGCGGCGGCATGGTCGCTGGCAGCGGCGGGTCAATGGCCGACGCATCCGTCGACAGGCCCAGAGACGCCGCCGCCATGGAGACCGCGATGGAGGCGGGCGGCATGCTGACCTTCGCCAAGGACATCTCGCCGATCCTGACCAGGGTGTGCGGCGGCTGCCACGGCGCCGCCGGCGGCATGATGGTCGGTATGTTGAGCTCGGTGACCGGGACGGTCAGCGCCGCGCACACCGCCTGCTCGAAGGTCGATGCCACGTCCAAGAAGCGAATCGTCCCCATGATGCCGGACAAGAGTTTCCTCTACGCCAAGATCACCATGACCACGGCGCAGCTGGGGGCCGGCTGCGGAAACGCCATGCCCGCCAGCGGCATGCTGACCGCCGCCGAGAAGACCATGATCGGCAACTGGATCACGCAAGGGGCCATGTGATCGGCGCCTGAAAACGCCGGGAGATCGAAAACACGGCCACCGCTCGTCGGTGGCCGTTTTTTTTGTTCGCCATGTTCGCCCGGGAACTTGCCGCGTGCGCCTCCTTCCCCTCATATACTCAGCGCTGTGACCCAGATGATCGGGCGTGGCGTGGACAGCGGCGCGTTGCCTTCCAAAGACGTCGAAGAGCTCCTGCAACGGGGGCTGGACGCCCTGCCCTTCGACGGACAGCGGATCCTGGTGCTGATTCCCGACAGCACGCGCACCTTCCCGGGCGGGTTGTTCTTTCGGTTGCTGACACGGTTTCTGCTGCCCCGGGTGAGGGGCCTGGATTTTCTGGTGGCGCTGGGCACGCACCCTCCGATGTCCGAGGCGGCGCTGCTGGCGCTGGTGGGCATCACCGCCGAGGAGAAGGCCACCACCTACAAGGACGTCCGCATCATCAACCACGCCTGGGACAACCCCGACGCCCTGACCACGCTGGGGACCATCCCGGCTGACGAGATTCACGCCCTGTCCGGCGGGCGGCTGCGGCTGGAGGTGCCGGTTCGCCTCAACCGCCTGGTGCTGGATTACGACCACCTGCTGGTGTGCGGTCCGGTGTTCCCGCACGAGGTGGTGGGATTCTCCGGCGGCAACAAATATTTTTTTCCGGGCATCGCCGGCAGCGACATCATCGACTTCACGCACTGGCTGGGCGCGCTGATGACGTCGTACGCGATCATCGGAACCAAGGACACGCCGGTCCGGCGGGTGATCAATCGCGCCGCTGGGATCATTCCCCGCCCGCGCCACGCCGTCTGTTCGGTGGTGACCGCGGGCGGTCTGGGCGGCGTCTTCGTCGGTGGCGTCGAGGAGGCCTGGTCGGCGGCCGCCGATCTATCGGCCAAGCACCACATGATCTGGACCGATCGCACGTTCCACCAGGTCCTGTCGGTGCTTCCACCCATGTACGAGGAGCTGTGGGTGGGCGCCAAGGGAATGTACAAGACGGAACCGGCCATCGCCGACGGCGGC
>DATLVT010000401.1:0-2571 GCA_035577105.1 Polyangia bacterium | reverse complement strand
GGCGACGTTCAACACCGAACGCGAGGTGGTGCGCAACGAGCTGCGCCAGAGCAACGAGACCGGCTTCGTGGGCCAGGGCCTCGACTGGATGCAGGAGGCGATCTTTCCCGTCGGGCACGCCTATCACCACGGCATCGCCGGCACGCACGGGAGCCTGACCGCGATCACCTTCGACGACGCGCGCCGCTTCGTCGCCCGGCATTACCGCCCCGACAACATGACCATGCTGGTGATCGGCGACGTGGCGCTGGAAGGCGCCGAGCCGTTCGTCAAGCAGCAGCTGTCGCCCGCGCTGTATGGCGATCCGCAGAAGGCGGCGGTCAAGGACTATGCCGCGCGCGTGCCGGCTACGTCGCCGCCGGTGCCTCAGGTCAAGCCAGCCGGACCCATTCGTCACCAGGCGGCCGTCACCAACCCGGAGATCTGGATCGGGTGGACCATCCCGGGTGGATTTGGCAGCCAGAGTTTCTTCATCAGCCAGTTCTGGTCGTCGCTGGTGACCGGTAATTTCGAAGCCGGCACCTTCGCCGACGATCCCGACATTGTCAGCGTGTCGTTCGCTCCCCAGCACGGCAAGCAAGCCGGGATGCTGCTCTGCCGGATCTCCCTGACGGAGGGGACGCACCCGCAAGAGTCTGCCGAGCGGGTGATGAAGTACCTGCCCTGGATCGACGACGAGATGTACCTGGGGCGACGTTTCCTGCGCCTCAAGGCCCAGGCGATGCGTCGGCGCGCTTTCTCTGCCGAGACCATCATGGGCCGAGCGGAAGACCGGGCCCTGTTCACCCACTTCGCCGGCCACCCCGGCTACTTCGCCACCGTGATGGAGACCATTCGCAACATCGACGCCGACGTGGCCACCACCTTCGCGCAGCGTTACCTGAAGCGCGAGCAGGCCCACGTCATCATCATCGAACCGCTGCCGCCGGAGAAGCAGCAGCCGCTGGGAACGACCGGCCTCGGCGCCGAGCGGCCGGACGATAGTTCGAGCGGCGAGGCGCCGACCAAGGATGCTCGCCCGCTGACGCCCCTGTCGGATCGCCGGCTGGCTGGCCTGCGCACCGCTCGCCTTCCCAGCGGCCTTGAACTGATCATGGTGCGGCGACAGGCCATGCCGATCGTCGCCGTTGATCTCGGTTTTCGCGGCAGCCGCCTGTCCGCCGGGTCGATGGCCGTCGCGGACGCCGCCGCCATCGCCATCCAGCTCGACGGCGAACAATCACCGTCGGACTACGGGATCGCATTCGGTCTGCGCGCCAGGAGCGACGGCTGGGACATGCGGCTGCTGGCCGGCATAGACAACCTGCCGCGGGCGCTGGACATCCTGTCCTTCTCGTTGAAGAGCTTCGACGTGGACTGGCCGTCCCCCAAGTATTCGGGGACCCTGCTGCCTTTCCTGCGCAAGCGGGAGGCGTCGCCCCTGGCGCGCGCCGACCGGCAGTACCGACGCGCTCTCTTTGGCGATCATCCGCTGGGACGCAGCGTGGCGGTTGACGATGTCGCCAAGGTCAACCCGGCCGACATCAAGACCTGGTTCAAGGGACTGCGGGCGCCGCAAGACGCGGCGCTGGTGGTGGCCGGCGACATCGATCTCGACAGGACCGAAGCGCTGGTCCGCGACGCGCTGGGCGGGTGGCAAGCGGCTTCCGATCCCCGGCTCGCGGCTACCCCTCCTCCCCTGCCGCCGCCCGCCGTGAGCGGCGCGCTGTCTGCAACCATCAAGGCCGTCATCGTCGAAGATCGTCCGCACGCCACGCAGGTTGTGCTGGAGCTGGGCTGTCTCTTGCCGCTGTCTGACGAGCGGCGCGATGCCGTTCACGATGTCCTGGCGGCCATCACCCGCTCCCAGCTTCACCAGCTGATTCGTGTCCAGTCAGGCGCCAGCTATGGCGTGTCGGCCTCGGCCATGAACACGCCCGGGGGAACCAGTCACCTCACCGTGACATCGGCCATCGACAACGCCCACATCGGCAGCGCCATGGCCACCATCCGCGACTTCGTGCGGGTCCGATCGGAAAATGGGTTTCTGCCGGGCGAGATCGCCAAGGCCCGTTTCAATCTCAGCAGCGGCTACCTTCTTTCCGCCCAGGACGTCGGGGGCCTGTCAGCCGCCCTGCTGAGGCGCTGGAAATTGGGATGGTCGCTGGAGTCAGTCGATCGCTATCCCGATTACCTGGCCGCCGTCACCACCGAGCAAGTGAACGCGGCGATGCGCGCCTGCTCCGGCAACCAGGTGCTGTCGCTGGTCGGCAACCAGACCGTCATCACCGCCGGCCTTCGCCAGGCCGGCATCAATCCGCCCGCCGTGGCCGCACGCTGACGCCCCGGGGCTGGCGCTGAGCTCTCGTGACTCTTCACATCTTGCGGGCGAAGGCCGCTTCATTCCTTCCGGCGAGGGCGAGGAGGCGTGGGGCAGAGCCTCGGCGGGGACGCGGCCCTTACGCGGCCGCGGTGAGGTGATCTGGAAAAGATTCGTGCTTGGTCGGCAGGGCGTCGCAGCGCCTTGAATCAGATCCAGCGGCCGCACGGGGGCCGCTTGAACCTTCCGCTGGCAACCTGCCCTGCGGGGCG
>DATLVT010000400.1:0-2929 GCA_035577105.1 Polyangia bacterium | reverse complement strand
CCTTTCGTCCCCATTCTCCTCCCGGCCCCAACAAATGAGGTCTCGACATGAAGAAATCCGTTGCGCGCCGAGACGGTATCTCAAACACCGGACGGCGCGCGCGCCTTATGGGTTTGCTTGGAGCGAGGACGTACTGCGCGCCTGCGAACTGCGCGCGGCAGGGAACCCCACACCTGCCGCCGCCTGGTGACTACGTTCACGGCGCCCCTGGACCGTTCGTCGGGCCGGACCCTGAGCCTTCGGCCGGGGGAGAAGAGGAGGACACAAGTGGGGTACCGACTGCTCGTCGAACGGAGCAGGCGGTACATCAGGCCCTGGCGGTGGGGGTCACAGTTTGGTTCAAGTTACCGACGGTGGAGGCGCCAGCTTGGTCCGCGTTTACTGGGGGGCGGCCGGCTTGTCGGCCATGCCGGCGTGGCAGCGGCACATGGGCGCCGGCGCGGTGCTGCTGGTGGGCGGCCCGCCGTGGTCGTGGTCCTGTCCGTGGTCGTGAACTTGCCCCGCCACGGGCTCGATCTGCGGTTGTGGCGCGCTGGGGGCGCCCTTCTTCGCTTCACGCTCGCGCCGGGCCTTCGCCTCGGCGAAGCCGAACCGGCGTTCGACGTTCGCAGGGTCGGACTCTGGCGTCACCGCCGGACCGAGGATGGTCGGCGTGTTCATTCCCCGTTCGCCCGCCGGCACCGCCGCGTTCGACGCTGGACGACTGGCTGGCCTGCCTGTCGCGCACGAAGCGGACAGGAACAGCACCACCACACCAAGAAGAGATTTCCAGCTTCGCCGCGCGTTGTTCATTGCCCTCAATGGTTGTGCAACGACCGTACCCGCTGATTCATCGCCGGTCGCCGGCAGGAACGCGCACAGGCTGCCGACCCAGGCGGCGGAGGCGAATTCCCTGCGCCGGCGGTCGGCGGGCGGGGCTGGCACCTGCCGTGCAGAAACAGCACTCAGGCACTCGCCGCCATTCGCCATGCATGCATCGTCTCGTCGCGCCGCCGCCCATCTCAGCCGTCTGCTGGTTGCAACCGCTCTTTTTCTGACGGCGTCGTTGCTGGCGCCCCGCCCCGTTTGCGCCGATGAGGCGCCGCCGCGCAAATCCCGCGTCGAATGGTCCGCGCTGTGGCCGCGATTCCACGTATGGGAATACGCCGCCACGGGCGTCCTCGACGTTGCCAACTATTACCTCTATTACGACACCGTGCCGCCGCCCCAGCCCAAGTGGCGGGGCGACAACGTCTTCGACGACACCGTCCGGGGCTGGCTGCGCGCCGAGACACCGGGGGGGCGCCAGAGGGCCGCGCGGGCCAGCGATCTTCTGGCGCTCACTCGCTATATCGTCCCCTTCGGGATCGACCTGCCCGTCACGCTGCTGATCCACCGTCAGGTGGGTGTCACCTGGCAGCTCTTGATGATGGACCTGGAAGCCTTCGCCGTGGGTGGACTCATCACCAACCTGCTGTTCTGGAAGGCCGGTCGCGATCGGCCCGACGGTCCCGATTGCGCGGCCGACGCCGGCTATGACCCGGAGTGCACCCGCGGCGGCAACGCCAGCTTTCCCAGCGGCCACGCCCAGGGCGTGGCCACCGCGGCCGGCCTTACCTGTGTGCACCACCGCTATCTCCCGCTGTACGGCAGCGGCGCCGCCGACGGAGGCGCCTGCGTGCTGATGTCGCTGGCGGCGGTGGCCACCGGCGTCACCCGGATCATCAGCGACCGTCACTTCACCAGCGACGTCCTTGTCGGCTCGACCGTCGGTTTCGCCGCCGGCTATGGCCTGCCGTGGCTGCTGCATTACCGCTCGCCGGCCGAAGGCGAGTCCGGCGCCACAGGACGCGCGGCGGTGGTGCTGCCGTTCGCTGGACCGAAAACAGTCGGGCTCAGCGTGGTGGGTGGGCTGTGAGCGCCGCTTGCCACGGGAATTGCATGACAATCGATCATGACTGAAACCCAGGTGCTGTACGCGAACGTCATTTCAAACATGGTCGCGTTGCTGATGCTGCTGGCCTGCTGGCGGTGGCGAAACGTCGGCCGGTTCCTGTTCTTCGCCCTGTTCCTGTGGGCGGCGCAGGTCAACATGCGCGTGGCGCTCTGGACGCCGACGGCGTACCTGCAGTTCGCGCGGTGGGCGATCGGGCCCTACCGCGATTTCATCCTGGGCCCGTTCGCTCGGCACACCACCCTGTTCGTCGGTACCATTGCCGTGGGTCAGCTGGCCATCGCGCTCCTGGTGGCGTTGCGCGGCCGCGCCGTGTCGCTGGGGCTGGCCGGGGCGATGATCTTCCTGCTCTCCATCGCCCCCCTCGGCCGCGGATCGGCCTTCCCGTTCTCGATCATCGTCTCGCTGGCCGCCGCGCAGCTCTTGCGCCGCCGGTACGAACGCACGCTGGTCGCCGAGGTCGCGTCGCGCCTGCGACGGAGGGCGAATGCGTGATGGCGGCGGCCCCCGGTTTTCGGCCGCGCCCAGCCATCCGGGCGCGACCAGGCAGCACGGGTCGGGACCGATGTTATTTCTTCACTGCTAAAAGGCGGGCGTCATGTGTTTTTCAGCGACCGGCAGTTTTGTGATCTCGGGAGTCCTGGTCGGCATCGGCGCCACGGCGCTGGCGCGCAACTCGTCGGTCCCCCACCGGCTGTTTGCAGCGATACCCCTGCTCTTTGCCGCGCAGCAGGCAGCGGAAGGAATCGTCTGGCTGACGATGGGCGACACGCCGCCCACCATCGTGCAGCGGTTGGCCGTGAACACCTATCTGGGGTTCGCCCTGGTGGTCTGGCCCAGCTGGCTGCCGCTGTCGCTCAAGCTCATCGAACGGAACGGCGCGCGCCGCCGGTGGCTCACGTTTCTCTTCTGGTGCGGAACACTGGTGTCGATGTTTGCGGCGCTGATGCTGACCGGCACGCCGCCCGAACCGCGCATCGCCGGTCACAGCATCAC